>CAJFMZ010000008.1 GCA_904393575.1 uncultured Sellimonas sp.
GTAATCGATATAATCACCGGTCCCATCTAACGTCACGAGAATATAGACGGTATTTTCAATTACATCATAGACTTTTAATGGAAGAATCCATGTTTTAAAAGAAACGTCAGAAAGACTATGCTCAAGTCTCAGATTTTCAATTATTTCATTCCATTTTTCTGTTACGATGTCCATTTTGATGACTCCTAATCTTAATGTTTTAGTAATGTCCGCCTGTCAGAGACGTCTGATCAGGACATGACTGAAAAGCACAGCAAAAACATCCGACACAAAAAAACGGGCCGGATCTTCGCTGCGTTCTCGTGAAAAAAATAGATTCACTCCCTTATATATTACAACAAAAAGATTTCAAGTGCAATGTAAAATCGATGTGGAAAAGATTTTGAACAGTGGAAAACCTCGTAAAATCGAGGTTCGATGGAAGAATTTGTAAGAAACCAACAGGTTTTCCACATAAAATCACAAAATTATCCACAAAATGTTGAAAACATGTGGAAAGGATGGGGAAATAGAGCCGTTTCCATGTACCGGAAAATACGGACAGGAAAAAACGCAAAAAAATCGCGGAATTACTTGACTTGCGGGGGGTTTTTGACTATAATCAGACGTGGTGTCTTTTAGCGAAGATCGAGATTAATGTACTTATATTTATATATATAAGTTTCAGATTAAGGAGGTGGAAAGCAATGAAAATGACATTTCAGCCAAAGAAACGTTCCAGAGCGAAAGTTCATGGATTCAGAGCAAGAATGAGCACGGCAGGCGGAAGAAAAGTTCTGGCAGCCAGAAGAGCAAAAGGAAGAAAAGTATTATCAGCGTAGGCCGCATATATGTGGCCTTTTCTTCTATACAAATGAAGATAAGGCCGTGATCTGCGTATTGTAGAACAGTTTAGGAGCATACGGCAATGCGGTTTTCAGAATCATTGAAGAAGAACAGGGATTTTCAGCTGACATATAAAAAAGGAAAGTCCTATGCAAACAGATACCTGGTCATGTATGCCAGAGAAAATGGGACATCTGGCAACAGACTTGGTATTTCGGTCAGCAAAAAGGTGGGAAACAGTGTGGTCAGACACAGAATCACACGTTTGGTGAGAGAAAGTTATCGACTGCAGGAAGAACATTTCCGTCGTGGATATGATTTAATTGTAATTGCACGGGGACAGGCGAAGGACAGAAGTTATCATGAAATAGAAAGTGCAGTAATTCACCTCGGAAAACTTCATCATATATATTCAAAGGACACACAGTGGGATTCTTCGGAGACCGGAAATGAAATGGAGATGAAACGATGAAAAAGCTGCTGCTTGCAGGAATTCGTTTTTACAGAAAGCATTTATCGAAGTATAAGCTGCCGACGCAGCATTGTATCTACACGCCGACCTGCTCGGAGTACGGGCTTGAGGCGATCGAAAAGTACGGAGCCCTCAAAGGAGGACTTCTTACGGTCTGGAGAATACTCAGATGTAATCCATTCCACCGGGGAGGATACGATCCGGTGCCGTAATTAAATAATACCTGAATAGGGAGGAGAACTGATGGAAGGCTTATTATTGACACAGTCATCTGCTCCTATCGTGGGCCAGATTTCCTGGCTGCTGGGGCATCTGATGAATGGAATTTTCAGTGTGCTTAGTAATGTATTCCATATTGAAAATATCGGTCTTTGTATCATTATTTTCACAATCATTATCTATACACTGCTTCTTCCACTGACGTACAAACAGCAAAAGGCGTCAAAACTGACTGTTGTAATGAATCCGGAACTTCGCAGGATTCAGAACAAGTACAAGAACAAAAAAGACCAGGCATCCATGATGAAGATGCAGGAAGAAACCAAGATGGTCTATGAAAAATACGGAACATCCATGATGGGCGGTTGTTCACAGCTGTTGATTCAGCTGCCGATTCTCTGGGGTCTGTTTTATGTAATCCGTAATATTCCGGCTTATGTAGATGGTATCAAGGAAGTGTACATGCCGCTGGTAAATCAGCTGTTGTCCACGAATGGCGGACAGGCTGCGATGGAAGCGCTCGGAAAGACAAGCGCAATCGCAATGGATCCGACCAGATACAATTTCAGCAAGGCAAACATTATGGTGGATGCGCTTTACAAATTCCAGGAAAGCTCCTGGGATACGCTGGCAGACAAGCTGCCGGATCTGGAATCCCTGATCCGTTCCACCCAGAGCAGCCTGACACATTTGAATTCATTCCTTGGAATCAATATCGCGGAGACTCCGCTGAATCTGTTTTTGAGTTCCATCAAGACAGGAGCGGTTGTGACGATTATTCTGGCGCTGTCCATTCCGATTATTTCCGGTCTGACACAGTACATCAGTATGAAGCTTTCACCGACGGCTGCGCCGACGGAAAATGAGAGCAGCGATAATTCCATGGTGAATTCCATGAACGCGACAATGAAAATCATGCCGCTGTTTTCAGTGGTTATGTGTTTTACATTCCCTTCCGGTATCGGACTTTACTGGATCGCCAGTGCGGTCGTTCGTATGATTCAGCAGTTTGCAATCAATAAATATCTTGCCAAGATATCTATTGAAGAGCTCATTGAGAAGAATCAGGCGAAAGCAGCAAAGAAGCGGGAGAAAAAAGGAACAAACGCACAGAAACTTTCCGAGATGGCTCAGGTTCACGCAAGAAGCATCGAAGAGCCGAAACAGAAGAAAATGACAGAAAAAGAACGGGAAGAAGCCTTACAAAGAGCGGCTGAGAAGAGCAGAAACGCAAAATCAGGAAGCCTCGCAGCAAAAGCAAACCTGGTAAGACAGTACAATGAAAATAACCATAAGGACAGTCAAAAGAAGTAAGAGTTGAAGAAAGAGGTTATCAGGATGGGTGAAATTACAGTATCAGCAAAAACAGTGGATGATGCAATCACAGAAGCTCTGATCCAGCTTGGTGTTACAAGTGATATGCTGGAATACGATGTAATTGAAAAGGGAAGCAGCGGTTTTCTGGGAATCGGAAGCAAGCAGGCTGTCATTCGTGCATGGAAAAAGAAAACAGTCCAGCATACAGATGAGCTGGAAGAGCTCAAAGAAGAGATTCAGGAAGTGATCTCCGAAGTAAAAGGCGAAGAAAAAACCGTAAAACAGGAGTTGAAATCCGAATCCAAAGAGAAAAAGCCGCGCAGAGAGAAAAAAGAGCGCAAGGAAAGAAAAGAAGAAAGAAAAGAAAAAGAGACGGCTGAAGTAAAAGAGGAAAAACCGGTTCAGGAGACGAAGAAACTGGCGAAAGTACAGGATGAGACCATTGCTGCATGTGAGAAATTCCTTTCCGACGTCCTTCAGGCGATGGGAATGGAAGTCAAGATTACATCCCGTGTCGATGAAGAGGGAGCTCTGGAGATTGTCATGGACGGCAAGAATATGGGAATCCTGATCGGAAAAAGAGGACAGACGCTGGATTCTCTTCAGTACCTGACGAACAGAGTGGCCAATAAGACGCAGGATGGATATGTGAGAGTCAAGCTGGATACGGAAGACTACAGAAGAAGAAGAAAAGAGACGCTTGAGAATCTTGCAAAAAACATTGCGTACAAGGTGAAAAGAACGAAAAAGCCGGTTGCTCTGGAGCCGATGAATCCATACGAGAGAAGAATTATTCATTCTGCTTTGCAGGCAGACCGTTATGTGACGACGCACAGTGAAGGGGAAGAGCCTTACAGAAGAGTCGTAGTAACCTTAATCAGAAATAAGTAAAGATAGAAAAGGGCTGATTTCCATGACTACAGGGCAATCCGCCCTTTTTATTTTGAAATTGGGAATTTGTTCCATGAATGGAAGAGACAATAAAAGCAGGAGAGGGAGCAGACATGATGAAAGTAACGGAGACAATCGCGGCCATCTCGACGGCCATGTCGGATTCCGGGATCGGGATTGTGAGAATCAGCGGACCGGAGGCATTTGAGATTGCGGACCGGATTTATAAAGGGAAGAAAAAGCTTTCCGGAGAACCGTCCCACACAGTACATTATGGATGGATCAAGGACGGGGAAAATACGATCGATGAAGTGCTGGTGCTTTTGATGAGGGGACCGCACAGCTACACCGGGGAGGATACCGTGGAAATCGACTGCCACGGAGGCGTTTACGTGGTCAGAAAAATCCTGGAGACCGTATTGAAATACGGTGCCAGGGCGGCAGAACCGGGAGAATTTACAAAACGTGCATTTCTAAACGGACGGATGGATCTGTCCCAGGCGGAAGCGGTTATCGATGTGATTCATTCGAAAAATGAATATGCCCTGAAGAATTCTGTCAGTCAGCTGAAGGGAAGCATCCAGCGCCAGATCAGCTCTATGAGGGAGGAGATTTTGTACCACACAGCTTATATCGAATCCGCTCTGGATGATCCGGAACATATTTCTCTGGACGGATACGGGGATACACTTGTGGAAAAGATAGAAGAATTGTTGAAAAAATTAAAGAAACTCATTGATACTGCGGATAACGGCCGGATGATGCAGGAGGGAATCCGGACGGTGATCGTAGGAAAGCCAAATGCCGGAAAATCTTCTCTTTTGAACGCACTGGTAGGTGAAGAGCGTGCCATCGTGACGGAGATAGAGGGAACTACCAGGGATATTCTGGAGGAACATATTCAGTTAAACGGAGTCAGTCTGAATATTATGGATACGGCGGGAATCCGCAGAACAGAGGACGTAGTGGAGAAAATCGGCGTTGACAGAGCCAAAAATCAGGCGGAAGATGCGGATTTGATTATTTTTGTAGTTGACGCATCGCGAAATCTGGATGAAAATGATTTTGAGATCATGGATATGATACAGGATAAGCAGGTGATTGTCCTGCTGAACAAATCGGATCTTGAGACTCTGGTGACAAAAGAGATGATCCGGGAACATCTGGATAAGACGATGATTGAGATCTCCGCCAAGGAGGAGGAAGGAATCTACGAGCTGGAACAGAAGGTAAAGGAAATGTTTTTCCAGGGAGAGATTGCCTTTAATGACGAAGTATATATTACCAACGTGAGACAGAAAGAGGCGCTGGAAAGCGCCTATGCAAGCCTGAAACAGGTGAAAAGAAGCATCGAAGACGGTATGCCGGAAGATTTTTACACGATTGATCTGATGGATGCCTATGAAGCGCTTGGAAGCATTACAGGAGAAACGATAGGAGAGGATCTGGTCAATGAAATATTCAGTAAATTCTGTATGGGAAAATAAAGATGCGTATGATGTGGCTGTAATCGGAGCCGGACATGCCGGATGTGAGGCGGCTCTTGCCGCTGCAAGGCTCGGAATGCGGACCATTGTATTTACAGTCAGCATGGAAAGCGTGGCAATGATGCCGTGCAATCCGAATATCGGAGGCACATCGAAGGGGCATCTGGTAAAAGAAGTGGATGCGCTTGGAGGAGAGATGGGAAAGGTCATCGACCGTACTTTCATTCAATCCAAAATGCTGAACCGCTCCAAAGGACCTGCGGTCCATTCCCTGAGGGCGCAGGCGGACAAGCAGGAGTACAGCAAAACAATGCGTATGGTACTGGAAAATCAGCCGGGACTGGATCTGAAGCAGGCAGAGGTGGCGGATATTCTGACGGAGGATGGAAAAGTCAGTGGAGTGCAGATTGTCTCCGGCGGCATATACCGTTGTAAGGCCGTTATTCTCTGTACAGGGACGTATTTGAATGCAAGGTGTATTTATGGTGATGTCAGTATTGAAACCGGCCCAAACGGCCTGCAGGCGGCCACATGGCTTTCAGACTGCATGGAGAGGCTGGGAATCAGGATGTATCGGTTCAAAACCGGTACGCCGGCTAGAATTGACCGCAGATCCATTGATTTTTCAAAGATGGAGGAGCAGAAGGGAGACGAGAAAATCACGCCGTTTTCCTTTACCACGGATCCGGAATCCATTCAGAAAGAGCAGGTATCCTGCTGGCTGACGTATACGAATGAAACCACCCATGAAATTATCCGGAAGAATCTGGACCGTTCACCTCTTTTTTCCGGGGCGATCGAGGGAACCGGACCGAGGTATTGTCCGTCTATAGAGGACAAGGTCGTAAAATTCGCGGATAAAAACCGGCATCAGGTATTCATTGAGCCAGAGGGAGAATCTACCAATGAGATGTATATCGGCGGCATGTCCAGTTCTCTTCCGGAGGATGTTCAGTATGAGATGTACCGCTCCGTACCGGGACTGGAACATGCGAAAATCGTAAGAAATGCCTATGCCATTGAGTACGACTGTATCGATGCCAGACAGCTGTATCCGACACTGGAATTCAGAAAAGTAGAGGGGCTCTACAGTGCCGGACAGTTTAATGGAAGTTCCGGGTATGAAGAGGCTGCAGCTCAAGGGTTAATTGCAGGCATCAATGCGGCTCAGAAAATTCTTGGAAGAGAAGAACTTGTGCTGGACCGTTCCCAGGCGTACATTGGCGTATTGATTGACGATCTGGTGACGAAGGAAAGTCATGAACCATATCGGATGATGACGTCCAGGGCAGAATACCGCCTTCTGCTTCGACAGGACAATGCAGACCAGAGACTGACAAAAATCGGTCATGATATCGGTCTGATTTCGGATGAGCGGTATGAAAAACTGTTGGAAAAGGAAAAAATAATAGCATCTGAGATAGAACGAGTAGAACACACGCATGTAGGGACGAGTGAGAAAGTACAGAATCTGCTGAAAGAGTATGGAAGTACTCCGTTGAATTCCGGGGTTACCCTTGCTGATCTCATCCGCAGGCCGGAACTTCATTATGAACTGCTTGCTCCTATTGATGAAAACAGGCCGCAGATTCCGGAAGAAGCCGCAGAACAGGTGGATATCAATATCAAATACGACGGATATATCAAACGACAGATGCGGCAGGTGGAGCAGTTTAAAAAGATGGAAAAGAAAAAGATTCCGGAAGACATTGATTATCATGATGTAAAGAGTCTGCGGATAGAAGCGGTTCAGAAACTGAGCGAACAAAGACCGGTATCGATTGGCCAGGCTTCGAGAATTTCCGGTGTTTCGCCGGCGGATATTTCCGTACTTCTGGTTTATCTGGAGTCCATAAAAAAGGATTAATGGGAAAGGAGAACAGGTGTGGATAAGGTATTTGAAACAAGAGTAAAGGAGATGGGTCTTTCCCTGACGGACAATCAGTACAGACAGTTTGACCAGTATTATGAGCTTTTGGTGGAATGGAACAAGGTGATGAACCTGACAGGGATTACAGAGTATGAGGAAGTCAATGAGAAGCATTTTCTTGATAGTCTCTCCATTGTGAAATGCTGTGACCTGACGAAGATTGCATCATTGATCGATGTGGGGACCGGGGCCGGATTTCCGGGTATCCCTTTAAAAATCGCATTTCCGGACATGAAGGTAGTTCTGTTGGATTCTCTGAATAAAAGAATTCGATTTCTGGATGAGGTCATAGAGAAGCTGAAGCTCACAGACATAGAGACAATCCATGGAAGAGCGGAAGATTTTGCAAAGAAAGCAGAATACAGGGAACAGTTTGATCTCTGCGTGTCCCGTGCCGTGGCAAATCTTTCAACACTGTCAGAATATTGTCTTCCATACGTAAAAACGGGAGGATACTTTGTATCTTATAAATCAGGTGAAGTAGATGATGAGGCGAGAAAAGCAGAAAATGCTGTGAAAATTCTTGGAGGGACAATAGAGGACGTGGAGAAGTTTAAATTACAGGGAACGGAAATAGGAAGGTCCTTTATTAAGATTCGGAAAATGAAGAATACAGCCAGAAAATATCCGCGAAAAGCGGGGCTTCCAGCTAAAGAACCATTACAGTAGAAAAAAGTGAGTGTTTCACGTGAAACACTCACTTTTATTTTGGATCTAACAGGATATCTACCTGTTCACAGAATTCCTCAGGATTTTCAATCTGCGGCAGTGACTTCGTATCGCTGATGGTTACGATCTCGATAGATGGCAGATACTTCTGATATTCACAGGCGGTTTCATTATCATGAGTACTCTCTGCACCAGTTATGATAAAGATACTGTGCGTAATCTTTGACAGAAAAGGTGCAAGATTAACCTTTGTATAATTTCCGCTGATGCTGGCGAAAAGATATCTGGAATGCATCTTGTCCAGATGAGCGGATTCAAGATATGTATCGACCAGAAGATCATCCATCTGGGATGGATCATAAAAGGATTCCCTCAGCTTTAAAGCGATTCGTTTCCTGCAGAATAAGATATTGTATAAAAAGGTACCAACCAGCGGCATGCTGACAAAATGATACAGAAGCTTGCTGCGTTTCGAAGGTATTTTTGCAAGATCATGTAAGTTCTGCGGATTGACAAAGATCATCTTATCAATCAGCTCCTGTCCGGCTGTTGCGGTCATTGCAACAAGAGGAGCTGCAGATCCGGATGCAATAACGTCTGCAGGTTCATGTATGATATGCTTAATAAAATCAGATATCATCTGCACATAAAGGAAATTCGTGTAGGTCAGGTTTGGCTTATCTGAAAGGCCGCAGCCGAGCAGATCAACGGTATAAACAGTATGTTCTCTGGAAAGCAGTGAAATCGCCTGAGACCATTCCGCAGAGGAAACTGCCGGATTCAGATCATGGAGAAGCAACAAAGGCTTTCCACATCCATACTTTTGATAATGAATTTTTCCAAAACGCCATTCGTAGATTTCTCCCTCTTCCCTGTGAAGAAGATCATGAAGTGTGGAGAGATGGCAAAGTATTTTATTTATCATATGTATCGCGGCCGCAGAGAGAGCGGCAAGGATAATAAAAGATCTGATTTTTTTCTTCATAGTTCTGCCAACTTTCATAGTTATTCTTATGTTTTATTATACTACATTGGGGTGGTCAAGAAAAGAAGTGAATGCATGAAATTTTCGACATGATTTTTGTTTCACGTGAAACATTCATCCTGTAAAAAGATTTCAAAAAATGAGAAAAAGAACAGTGTTTCACGTGAAACATTTTCCATAGGGAAAAATAAAACAGACAATAAATGTTCCACGTGAAACATTTTTTAAGACCGGGAAATTGTCCAAAAAAGAAACGAAAAAAGGAGGGGAATTTTCATGTTTCACATGAAACATTGTATAGATTATAGAAATAAAAGATGTTATAATAATGCTTATGAAAGAAAGGTGAAGTATAAATGGGTAGAATAATTGCGGTTGCCAATCAGAAAGGCGGCGTCGGCAAGACGACAACAGCAATCAATTTATCCTCGTGTCTGGCGGCAAAAGGAAAAAAAGTATTGGCGATTGACATGGACCCGCAGGGAAATATGACCAGCGGGCTGGGGGTAGAGAAAGATCAGGTAGAATATACGGTCTATGACCTGATGATCGGAAAGGCAGAGATCGAAGAAGTCCTCTGTAAAGAGGTGATTGAAAATCTGGATGTGCTTCCTACAAATATAGATCTGTCAGCAGCTGAGATAGAAATGATCGGTGTAGAAAACAAGGAGTACATTTTAAGGGATGAAGTGGCAAAAATCAGAGACAATTATGACTATGTTATTATTGACTGTCCGCCGTCCCTGAATATGCTGACTATTAATGCAATGACGACGGCTGACAGCGTACTTGTACCGATCCAGTGTGAATATTATGCACTGGAGGGATTGAGCCAGTTGATTCACACGATTGAGCTGGTACAGGAGAGACTAAATGAGAATCTGAAGATGGAAGGCGTAGTATTCACAATGTATGATGCGCGGACCAACCTTTCTCTCCAGGTGGTAGAAAACGTAAAAGACAACCTGGAACAGACAATCTACAAGACGATCATTCCGAGAAATATCAGACTGGCGGAAGCTCCAAGCTATGGCATGCCGATTAATCTGTATGATCCAAAGTCATCCGGAGCGGAGAGCTATATGCTATTAGCAGATGAAGTGATTCATAAAGGAGAAGAAGAATGACAGCAAAAAGAAGTGGATTAGGAAAGGGACTTGGAAAGGGACTGGACAGTCTGATCCCGGACAACCGTCCAGCTAAAAAAAGTACGCCTGCAAAGGAAAAAACAGAAGAAGCAGTATTAACCGGAGAAAAAATGGTCAAAATCAATATGATTGAGCCAAACAGAGAACAGCCGAGAAGAAATTTTGAAGAAGATTCCCTTTTGGAACTGGCGGAGTCTATCAAACAGTTTGGAGTACTGCAGCCGCTTCTTGTGCAAAAAAAAGATGGATACTATGAAATTATTGCCGGAGAAAGAAGATGGCGGGCAGCCAAGCTGGCCGGAGTCAAGGAAGTGCCGGTGATTGTAAGAGAATATTCCCGTCAGGAAGTTGTAGAGATCGCGCTGATTGAAAATATTCAGAGAGAAAACCTGAATCCGGTGGAAGAAGCACAGGCCTATAAAAGACTGATGGAAGAGTTTTCCATGAAACAGGATGAGATTGCGGATCGTGTTGGTAAGAGCAGGACCGCGGTTACGAATTCCATTCGCCTGTTGAAACTGGATGAGAGAGTGCAGCAGATGCTGATTGACGATATGATCTCCAGCGGCCATGCAAGAGCGTTGCTTGCACTGGAAGATAAAGAGGAACAGTATGCGGCGGCCAACAAGGTCTTTGACGAGAAGCTGAGTGTTCGCGAGACAGAAAAGCTGATCCGGGACTGGAAAAAACCAAAACCGGAAAAAAAGAAGCCAAAACTGGAAAACGATTTTATCTACCATGATCTGGAAGAAAAGATGAAAGGGATTATGGGAACAAAGGTCAGTGTAAACAGAAGGGCAAACGGAAAAGGAAAAATAGAAATCGAGTATTATTCTGACGATGAACTGGAAAGACTGTTTGAGATGATCATGAGTATTAGAGAGGAAGTCAGATAAGATGCAGAGTAATATTCTGGAGGCGATCGGCATAGATCCGGCGTATATTCTGATTTTCATGTTTTTGATTCTGGTTGCTATGGGAGTCTTCCTGGCAAGCCTGACTATGAAATATAATCGGCTGAAAAGAAGTTATTCTCGGTTTATGAGGGGGAGCGACGGCAAAACACTGGAAGACAGTATCAGACACCATTTAGAAGAGATGGAGCGCATAGAAACGCTTTCAGAACAAAATCAAATGGAACTGCGCTCGCTGCAGAATAAAATCAGTGGAAGTATCCAGAAAACCGGTCTGGTGCAGTATGACGCATTCAATGAAATGGGCGGAAGACTGAGCTTTGCATTTACCATGCTGGATGGAGAGGATAATGGCTGGATTTTAAATGCCATGCACAGTAGAGAAGGATGTTATATTTATATAAAAGAAATTCATAACGGAGAATGCCGCACAGAACTTGCCGAAGAAGAGGCAGAATCACTGGAACAGGCCATGTACGGTGAGACAGACGAACTTGCGGGAATTGAATAAGGAAGGAAGAGATAAGATGTTAGATATTAAATTTGTCAGAAGTAATCCAGATGCAGTAAAGGAAAATATCAAAAAGAAATTTCAGGATGAGAAACTGCCGTTGGTAGATGAAGTACTGGAACTGGATAAGAGAAACCGGGAGATTAAGCAGGAAGTAGAAGCACTGCGGGCGGACAAAAACAAGATCTCCAAACAGATCGGCGCCTGCATGGCTCAGGGAAAGAAAGAAGAAGCAGAAGAACTGAAAAAACAGGTGGAGGCAAACGCCGGAAGAACAGCAGATCTCTCCGCTGAGGAAAAAGAAGTAGAAGAAAAGATTAAAAAAATCATGATGGTCATTCCAAATATCATTGACTCGTCTGTGCCGATCGGAAAAGACGACAGTGAAAATGTGGAGCTGGAGCGCTTTGGCGAGCCGGTCGTACCGGATTATGAAATTCCGTATCATACAGAAATCATGGAAAAATTTAATGGAATTGACCTGGAAAGCGCAGGAAAGGTAGCTGGAAACGGCTTCTATTACCTGATGGGAGATATTGCAAGACTCCACTCAGCAGTGATTTCCTATGCAAGAGACTTTATGATTAACCGCGGATTCACCTACTGTGTACCGCCATTTATGATCCGCAGCAATGTAGTGACAGGAGTCATGAGTTTTGCCGAGATGGACGCAATGATGTATAAGATCGAAGGAGAAGACCTTTATCTGATCGGAACAAGTGAACACTCCATGATCGGAAAATTTATTGATTCTATGCTTCCGGAGGAGACACTTCCGAGAACACTGACAAGCTATTCTCCGTGTTTCCGAAAAGAAAAAGGAGCACACGGAATTGAAGAAAGAGGTGTATACAGAATACACCAGTTTGAAAAACAGGAAATGATCGTCGTGTGCAAACCGGAAGACAGTATGGACTGGTACGAAAAGATGTGGAAAAACACCGTAGATTTCTTCCGGACACTGGATATCCCGGTGCGGACACTGGAATGCTGCTCCGGAGATCTGGCAGATTTGAAAGTAAAATCCTGTGATGTGGAGGCCTGGTCCCCAAGACAGAAAAAGTACTTTGAAGTAGGAAGCTGCTCCAACCTGGGAGACGCGCAGGCAAGACGTCTTGGAATCCGCGTAAAAGCACAGGATGGCAAGAAGTATTTTGCACATACACTTAATAACACTGTAGTAGCGCCGCCAAGAATGCTGATTGCATTTCTGGAAAACAATCTTCAGGCAGACGGCTCTGTGAAGATTCCGGAAGCGCTTCAGCCTTACATGGGTGGAATGAAGGAAATCAGATAATGCATAAATATACAAAATCGATTGGATTCGGGGAAGAGATTTCCGGATCAATGATGAGAAAAGTGGAGGAGGAAGTCTGCAGCGAATTCACCTCCCATGAAAGAATGGTACTGGACGAGAATACCGACTACTGCGAATTCCGCAAAATCATAGGTGAACGTCTGGAACTTGCCATGTACGGGGTACTGGATCTGGACGATCACTTTGAAAAAGAGTACAGCGTGCCGGTATTTCAGGGAAAAGGAGTCACGACATACGCAGATGTGATTGTGGAGAAAAAGATCGATAAAGAGGCGTATGTCGGGATCTGCGAGGATCCAAGGGTGGATATTTCTTTGATGTTCTATCTGCAGAACCCGATGGAATACGCAAGAGAACTGCAATCAGGAAATCTCAGCAAAAAGAAAACATCAGTTACACTCTCCGCACTTGCGTGTGAAGGAACCGTCCTTCTCCCTGTCACGAAGAATGAAAAAAACAAAAAAGAACAAAGAGAACAGTTCCGGGACCGTATGATGCTCGTCAGCGCAGCGCGTAAAGGCGATTCTGAGGCGATTGAGACGTTGACATTGAAGGACATGGATACCTACCAGAAAGTATCAAGAAGGGTCGTACGGGAAGATATTTTCAGTATCATTGATACGTATTTTATGCCTTACGGCGTAGAATGCGATCTCTACTCGATTATGGGGGAAATTCTGGATATGGATCTGGTCATCAACGAAGTGACCAGAGAAAAAATCATGATTCTTACACTGGACGTCAATGAAATGATTTTTGACGTCTGTGTTCCAAAGTCCCGCATATTAGGAGAGCCGGCGGTGGGAAGGAGATTCCGCACGAACATCTGGCTCCAGGGTAAAATTAATTTTTCATAAAAGCTTCACAACACTCTTGAATTGTGGTATAATCAGGGGTGTTGTGACGAAATGTGTCTTCGTAGCTCAGCTGGATAGAGCACTCGCCTCCTAAGCGAGGGGTCGGAGGTTCAAATCCTCTCGGAGACGGAATGAAAAAGCGGGAATGATGAATGGATAAGTTCATCATTCCCGCTTCTATTTTTTTTAACTTAATCTGTAAAATATGGACAGCTTCTTTCTTTTCCGCACACCTTTTGAAAAAGAAAAGAATTTATGCAAGTCCCTTTTCTTCCAGCCAGTCTATGAAAAGAGTCTGGTTGTTTTTGCGCCGCCGTGACATACGGTGGAACACCAGGATCGTAAGTGTGGTAAAAACCGTAGTCAGTAAAATAAGCAGGATTACGGCAGTTCGTATGCTTCCGCCTCCGCTGATCGTATTTCGAAAGGCATTCACGGTATAAGTGAACGGCAGCCAGGCATGGATATCGGCAACAAAAGCCGGTGAGATTTCGACCGGATAAGTGCCGGCGGAGCCGGAAAGCTGTACGACCATAAAGATCAGCATAAGAAAACTTCCGATTTTCCCCAGCGTAAGATTGAAAAAGTACATTATAGATGTAAATGCCACTGCGGTGAGGCAGGATAACAAGATTGTTTCCGCCATTTTCGCAGGAGTAAAACCATCGATTATATGAAGCAGCCATATGAGTATCAGGCCCTGAAGAACTGCTATCGGATACAGGATGGATGCTTTGCTGCCCCACCATGCCAGCCCTGATTTCAGTTTTCCAGTGTATTTCGTTAGTGGATACATCAGGCAGAAAGCCAGACATCCTACCCATAGACCTACGGACATCATATATGGTGCCATAGCATGGCCATTATTTTCCACTTTGGTAATCTGGGTCTCTTTTGCATTGACCGGAGAGGCAAACATATCAATCGTTTTCTCATCCGTCGTTGTACCGGAGGCCTCGTCTGCTCCTTTGGAAAGACTGTCAGTCAGAATATCAGCGCCATCTTTTAATTGCGCGATTCCATCATCCAGTTTCAAAGAACCATCATAAAGACGGGAAGCACCATCATAGATCTGACCGGCACCATCGGAGAGAAGGGCCGAGCCATGATTCAAACTGTCAGAGTTTTTGACCAGTGAAGCAGTCCCTTGGGCCAGGACGGCGGTTCCATCACTGAGATGACCGGCTCCTGAAAGGAGAGTATTTGTACTTCCGGCCAGTTTTGCGGTACCGTCTGTTAGGGAGGTACTGTGACCGGCAAGTGTGTCTATACTGCCAGTATAAGTGCAGAGCCCCGTTCCAAGTGTCTGAATCCCACTGGAGAGTGTAAGTCCGCCGGAACGGATCCTGCTGATTCCATCAGAGACATCGCTTCCAGCCGCGTAGAGGAGATCCGCTTCTGACAGCAAGGTATCATTCTTGGAAATGAATGTCTGGAATCCCGTATTCAGTTCTTTGATTCCATCAGCCGCCGCTGGAAAATCTTCCGTCTGCAGTTCAAGTTTGGTCAATGCATCTGAGACAGATGATGTGCCGGTGTAGAGCTGGCGGGCGGCGTCATATAATACACCAGTTTTTTCTGTCAAATGCTGAAAGGTTTCCGGAGAGACATCAGGAATGGAGTCGGCGTTCTCCTCCAGACTGGTGGCAGTATCACTAAGCTGTGCAGCAGCAGTTTCCAGGTTTTCATCCAGAGAATGAAGATTGGAAACGGCTGTATCGGACATCTGATGTGCCTTGAGCGTGTAAGTTTCTTCTTCAATGTCGGAAATCGCCTGAATATTTCCGGCAGAAGTCCCCAGAGAATCGATGATCTGCTTCAGTGAAGCAAGCGTATCCGATGAAACGGAAGCATTTTCTGAGAGTTCCCCCAGGACTGTTTCAAGAGAAGAGGCAGATGATGTCATGGTATCCTTTGCATTTTGAAGCTGTCCGTTGGCGGTATGGATCTTGGTGTTCCCATCCGCCGCACAGGATGCTACAAGGGAGGTACTGTTGTTGGCGACATCTGAAACAGAATTTTTTGCAGCAGCAATCTGTGAAGAAGTATGAGAGAGCGTGCCGGACACGGAACGTAGTGTTCCGGATGAGTCTTCCAGCATCTGGGAGGCACTGCTGATGGCAGAAGCGTTTTTGGAAAGCTTCTGCATCTGACTGTGCAGGTCGTGAAGATTGTCGCTTAATCTTTCGGTACTGCTTTTGAGAGAAGAATTTCCTTTGGAGACAACTGCGTTCAGACGGGAAATTCCGAAAGATGCCTGATCCAGATTTTCCAACGGCTTCAACTGTCCGGCGGCCTGTGTAAGCTGTTCTGCGCCTTTGGCAAAAAGGACGGTATTCCGGGTAAATGTATTGACTGCACTGACATATCGGTCTGTACCGGCCTGGAGAGTATCAAGTCCATGGGTGAGGGTCTGGGATCCGTTTTCCAGATTTTTGACTCCCGTCAGAAGCTGAGGAGCATTTTCGCTCAGGGCGTTCACCCCGCTGGTATAGGCTTTTACGCCATTATTTAGTGTTGAAATACCATCGGTCAGAGTTGGCAAAGAGGAAATAAGAGAGTCAGTTCCGGTTTTTAGCTGTGAAGCACCGGTATTGACTTGGCTGACTCCGTCTGTATATTCTTTCAGCCCTTCCGTCAGAGTATCTGCTCCGTCAGAAAATATCAGTGAACTATCCGCAAGTTTTTGCAGATTTTTCGTAATTGTCTTATTGCCGTCGGCCACTTCGTTCAGTCCATCGGATAATTGCTGTGAGCCGTCTGCAGCTTTTGAGAGTCCGTTGCCAGCCTGTGCAATCTTGTCAAAGACGATACCTGTGTAAGTCTCCGTTACCTGGGAGGCAATCTCATCTCGAATCCGGATTAGGGCAGTCTCGCTCATTTTGGAGGCAATATAATTGGTGCCCGGATTCGTTGCGTATTTCAGTTCCATTTTTTCAGGATCAGTATCCAGAAGAGTTGTAGCGTTTCGTGAGAAATCTTCCGGAATCGTGATCACCATATACCATGTTCCGTTTTTCAGACCTTCCTGCGCTTTTTCGCTGTCCGTAAAATGAAAATCCAGAGATCTATTTGTTTTCAGCGCCTCGGTCAGGTCATCTCCGATAGACAGCGTTGTACCTTGGTATGCCACCGGTCGGTCTTTGTTTACAACAGCAACCGGAAGATGGTCAAGATTTCCATAGGGGTCCCACATGGATTTTAGAAACAGGCCTGCATAAATAAAAGGGATCACAATAATTGCGATGAGTACAACAAGAAGAATTTTATTTTTCAACAGGCTTCTCCATTCATTTTTGATCATATAATTCCTTCTTTCTGGTTAGTTTACTTATAGAAAAATACCATGGACAGAGAACGTTTCATACAGACATTTTAGGCTCTGTGACTGAAAACCAGACACAGAGCCTAAAATGTCTAAATCCTGCTGAAAAGTTTTGAAAATGAGAAAATTATTCTGTCTCAAATCTGTGGATCATTTCTTCTACAGATCCTTTTTTCATCTGATAGATACGTTCAAATGTGAATCGAATTTCCTCTGTCAGACCAGACTGAAGCCACGAAGATATAATTCCGAAACTTAGGGCTTTGAGGTAATGGATAATGATGCGCCTGTCCTCCGGGCGGATCTTACGCCCATCCAGTACAGAGTCTACATAAAGGATGACTACACGCTCGCATACTTGCCAAAGATACTGTTCGAACAGTTCCCTGTTTACGGAGTTATAGATATGCAGAAACAGAGTCTTCTTTTTTAATACATAATCAATGATTGTGCCGAAGAAATCCTCGATAGTGTCAGAGGATGGATATTTCTGTATAATGTATTCTGCTTCCTCCATTACCATATCTTCAATCAGGGAAGGAATATCATGAAAATAATAGTAGAAGGTATTACGGTTGACTCCACAGTCAGCTACAATATCCTTCACTTTGATCTGTGACAGAGGGCGTTCATTCAAAAGTTTTATAAAAGAGGCTTTGATTGCATTATATGTAAAATTTGGCATCGATACTTCACTCCTTCAAGCAGATTCATGCTATCGTTTTTATCATACCATATTCCGGAAAAAGATGGTATTTTTCATTAACAGACACGGACTCTTGATGCAGGGAAACGCTTTGTATGATATAATGATGTCACAATTATGAACGGAAAGATTGGTAAATGAGAGGATCATTGTACAAAATTTGATATAGACAGGATGGTATAAATTACAAATGGTAAAAGAAATTGTAAAAGACATCTTCTTTCTAGGACAGAAATCCGAACCTGCCTCGAAAGAGGATCTTCCGGTGGGAAGAGATTTGCAGGATACACTGGCTGCAAACAGGGAAGCATGCGTCGGCATGGCAGCCAATATGATCGGAGTAAAAAAACGGGTGATAATTGTGAATATGGGGATACTGGATGTGGTCATGTTCAACCCGGTTCTGATCAGAAAAGATACCCCTTACGAGACGGAGGAAGGATGCCTCTCGCTTCCAGGTGTCCGGAAAACGACACGCTATCAGAATGTGGAAGTGGAATATTATGATATGAACTGGAAAAAGCAGAGGCAGAAATTAAGTGGCTGGCAGGCCCAGATCTGCCAGCACGAGCTGGACCATCTGGAAGGGATCCTGATCTGAGATGAAAGAAAAGAATTATAATCTTGAATTGATCAGGATGATTTCGTTTGTTCTGGTCATTGCGATTCATGTGAGTAATTATTTTTGCAGAGCTTATGGCGAAATTCCAAACAGTGAGTATGCCTTTTCCCTGGCAGTTGATACGGTGGCAAGGGTGAGTGTTCCGTCTTTTTTTATGATTTCCGGGACACTTCTGCTTGGCAGGGAGGAAACACTGCAAAAGCACTGTGGAAGGATTATACGGTTTTTAGTGGCTCTGGTCGTGTGGAGTGCGGTTTATTACCTGTGGAATACCTATTATATGAAAACAGAAGTGAATCTGCAGGAGATCTTTTTTGTGCCTGCGGAGGCACACCTCTGGTATCTGTATGCCATGATACCGATTTATCTGGTGCTTCCGTTTCTCCAGGTCATGTGCAGAAATATGTCAAAGCAGCTGGAAAAAGCGCTTCTGATCGTTTCAACAGGGGCAGTGCTCCTGAATTTTCGTACTACCATTACAGATGAGGAGCTGTACTATGATCTGCCGTTGATTGGAGACAGAGTCTATACATACTATTTGTTTTTCGGTTATTATATCAGCAAATACCGGAAAAAGATTCCAATCAGCCAGAAGGCGGCAGCACTGATCTGCGTATTCAGTATGGCAGTGTCTTTTGGGGTGACTATGGGAAACACATTTGCAGAGGGAGACCATTATGAAAAAGACCTGACTTATGGATCGCCTTTTGTGATTCTGGCAGCCGTCATGTTTTTCCTCGTTATGATACGGTTAAAGGATGGAGATTTTCGGCCTTCCATCAAAGTCAAGCGGGTGATTGATCTTTTCTGCGGCTGTTCGTTTGGAATTTATCTGATCCATATTCTGTTTTTGGATAATTATAAAAAATATATGGAGCCGTCAGATCTGTCAGCATGGATCGCCGTGCCGGGACTGACCCTTGTGATTGCGGCAGTGTCCTTTGTGTGTGTTCTTGTACTGAGGCAGACAACGATTGGAAAGAAAATTACATAGCAGGGGAGAATGGCGGAGCATCAGAAGGTAAATAATAGAAGCAGAAACAGGAAAGGAAAGTGGCAAAAGGCCGGAAAGGAGGGATTCGTATGTGTACCTGTATCACTTACGATAACGGCGATTTTTATTTTGGAAGGAATCTGGATCTGGACTGTTCTTTTGGAGAAACGGTGGTGATGACACCGCGGAATTTTCCGCTGGAATTCCGGATGGCAGGACGCAGAGATAGGCATTATGCCATGATCGGTATGGCTTCGGCCTCAGACAGGTTTCCACTGTATGCGGAAGCGGTGAATGAAAAGGGGCTCTGTATGGCAGGGCTGAATTTTCCGGGAAATGCATATTATCAGAAACCGGATGGAGAAGGGCTGGAACTGGCGTCTTTTGAGCTGATTCCGTGGATTCTGGGAACTTGTGCCAACGTGGAAGAGGCAGAAGAATATCTGAAAGAGCTGAAGGTGACCGATACCGCATTTTCTGACCAGATGCCGCCGGCTCCCCTTCACTGGATGCTGGCGGATAAGGAACAATGCCTTGTCCTGGAGGCAGTCAGGGAGGGGCTGAGAATCTATGAGAATCCGTTTGGCGTACTGACCAACAATCCGCCTTTTGATTATCACAGGGTGAACATGAATAACTACCTGAATCTCAGTGCAAAAAGCCCACAGAACCGATTTTCCGATCAACTGAATTTACAACCTTATGCACAGGGAATGGGAGCGGCAGGGCTTCCGGGAGATGCATCTTCTGCGTCCCGGTTTGTAAGGGCTACATTTCTGAAATGGAATTCGGTGGCACCGCAGGACGAAAAGTCCAATGTATCCCAGTTCTTTCACATTCTGGACGGGGTAGCCATGGTGAGAGGCTCTGTGATTACAGAAGCAGGAACGTATGATGTCACCACCTATTCCTGCTGCATAAATACGCGGACGGGTGCATACTATTACAAAACATATGATGACAGTCAGATCCGGAAAGTGGAGATTGAGAAAAGCTGTCTGGACGGAAGAGAATTAAAAATGATGAATTAGAGAAATAAGAGGAAGCTCCCGGATGAATCGAAAGAGATTATTCCGGGAGCTTGATTTCTTCCAGATCATCAAAGGAGATACAGACTTCGGAATCTCCGTCCAAAATGGTAAGATTTCGAAAGACAGGATCCAGTCTGGTTACAGTTCCGGAGCACTCTCTATAAATACCAAGAGGGGGATCCACCGGATGTATTGTGTCCTCGCAGAAAAACCGGACGGTCAGGAAATCGCCTTTTTCTGTTCGGGAGAGGAGAAGAGAAAGCTGCTGCGCCTCTTCCTCAGAGAGGAGTTTTTTCGGAACCCGCTCTTGTTTCCACTGCTCCAGGGCAATCTCATCGTCATATCCACGAAGTGCGGCGAAGGGTGAGAAGATTTTTGCACGGTCTGGGACGGGCATCCGCGGATGCCGGTAAGAAGGCTCAGGCCGGGAAAGGGACAGGATATCCCGATACTTTGCCGCTGCAGCCCGCCCTTCTTTCGTATTCTTATAGTCCTCCATCGATGATGCCTCCTTTCTGAATTGGAGTTGTAGAGCATGATATGCCATGTCAAGCCTTATGACCGCCGATCTGTCCGTTTCGTTCCCGCATGGTGGCACCGTCCAAAAAGCTGGTGCCTTTCAGCACGGCATTTTTCCCAAAGCGCTTTCGGATTTCCGACATGGATGCCTGAAGCCTTTTTTCTTTTTCCAGTTTCTCTGTGTCTGTAAACAGATCCATCTGCCAGATTCCATTGTCTCTTAATACTTTGTTTGCCGTGATGGTAATGCGGCGGACAAAGAGAGAAGGGTTTATGATCTGATCAAAAAGCGCAAGGGCAGAACCGATCAGGCGGCTCGCCAGGTTGGACGGAGGATCCAGCCGGATTGTGCCGTGGGCGCCTTTTGGCACTCGGCGGCCATAATGATCAATATGAATTTCGCCGTGGTAGGAGCCATTATCGCAGTTTGCCCGGTCGTAGCCGATACTCAGCGTCAGAGAACCGGCAGTCAACCCCTGATCGAACAGGCGGAAGGCCAGGCTGTCTGTCATTTCCTGGACAACGATGCGGGCTTTCTGACATTCATAGGGACAGGAGAGCACCTGCCCTTCACTGGTGCTGTTGTCGGAAGGCTGATAGGACTTGATATCCTGCATTGTACAGGGCTCGATGCCCCAGGCGTGGTCGATCAGGATTTCCGCATCGATGCCAAATTCTTTATAGAGCATCTCCTCTTCTGTCAGGCTTGCACGGGCAAGCTCCCCCATCGTATGGATGCCGTGCTTTGCAAGACGTTTTGCGGTGCCGGATCCGGTCTGCCAGAAATCGGTAAGAGGCTGGTGATCCCAGAGCAGATATCGGAAAGACTCCTCGTCAAGCTCAGCGATCCGGACGCCGTCCGGATCTGGAGGGGTATGCTTGGCAACGATATCCATGGCAAGTTTGCTAAGATACAGATTGGTTCCGATTCCGGCAGTGGCGGTAATGCCCGTGGCGTAGAGAACTTCCCGGATGATTGCCTTTGCGAGATCGTGAGCGGACATCTGGTAATGCTCCAGATAGGAGGTCACATCCATGAAGACTTCATCGATAGAGTAGACATGAATGTCTTCCGGGGCAATGTATTTCAGATAGATGGAGTAGATTTTGGATGACAGCTCCATATAATAAGCCATACGGGGCGGTGCCACAAGATAGGAAACCGTAAGCAGGGGATCCTGCCTGAGTGCATCTGCATCAAAGGAAGGAGCGCCAAGGGAAGGTTGTCCGCCCTTTTTCAGCGCAGTGCCGCTCTGGATGGCTGTCTGCAGCCGCCGGCGGTTGACTTCGCGGACTTTCTGAACCACTTCAAAAAGCCTTGCCCTTCCAGGTATTCCGTAAGCCTTTAAAGAAGGAGAAACAGCAAGGCAGATCGTCTTTTCCGTGCGGGAAGCATCTGCAACAACCAGATTGGTGGTCAGAGGATCCAGGTGACGGGCCGCGCATTCTGCGGAAGCATAGTAGGATTTCAGATCAATCGCAAGATAGGTTCTCATCTGCTGGCATCTCCTTTCTGACAGATGAAAATAAACTGTTATACGGACGGAGTTCGCTCTACAAACCACCTTCCGACACGACTTGAAAACAGAGGATCCGTGCGCTCAAAAAACAGATGCTTTTCCTGACCGTGGATTACGACCGTATAGCAGTCACCGCGGGAGGAAACAGAAGCAGGGTGGTAGTCGCGGACGCTCTCAATAGGAAAGGTCCGTCCGTCCGCCCAGGTGATGGCAGTCGGCTGCATGTAGCCGGTGGCATCGAAAACAGAAGAGACGGTCACGTAGATCCGCTCTTTCGTTTTAGTATGCTGCGTTTGCTGTGAGACATGTTGTGCAGGACTCATTTGGAGCTCCCCCCTTTCTTGAAACTGGATTCGAACATATGTTTGCATCTTCTGGATTCATCATACTACAGAGAAAAGCAGAATGTCAAGATGCAGAAGTTTCCAGAAAAGGAGAGATGTATCCGGGTCAGGCTTTCTGCCTGTGTTTGCCGGACCGTAGTTTGATCAGGTCGTAGATGGACGCAAAATGCAGTTCATCGTTGTAAGCGGCCTGGGCCTGGTAGGTGATCGGAAGAAGACCGTTTGTCTCATTGTGAATTTCGACGCCCCGGCGGAGCCTTTTCAGAAAAAGTTCGGTCTTATCGTGGGAGTTTCCCCGGAAGAGCGCAAGAAATGTCCGTCCGCTTTTTCTGCTGATAAAGCCAAGATCCCCGGCGGCAACACGCAGGATGTCTCCGAATTCCCGAAATACAGTATCTCCGGCATCATGGCCGTAAGTACGGTTCAGGCAATGAATATTGTCGAAAGAAATGACGGCACAGGCAATGTCGTCCTCCAGAATCGAATCTGAGAGTTTTACCAGCTCCTTTTTGAGGGCGGAAGTATTTGGAAGCAGAGTCAGGGCGTCCGTATCCGCCAGCATGGAAAGCGTTTGCTCCCTTTTTTTCTGCCGATGCCAGGAGATCAGGTCCAGTGCCAGGAAGACAAGGCACCCGAAAAGCCCGGAGAAGAGAAAGAGAGAAACTCTTACGGATAAAATATGTTCTGCACCATATAAAATACCAAAAGACAGAAAAAAGAAAAAAATCAAAATGCCTTGAATCCATTTTAATGCAGCATAAGATTTCATCATGAATCATCCCCTTATTTGTTACCAGTGAAACGAAACAGTAACCTATTATAATAAAGTATAGGATGCAAAAGTAAAAAATATGTGTTCTTTTTCTTTGGATTTTATGAAAATAGTATCATAGTCTTGTGTCAAGTAAAATTTTAAATACAGGATGTTGATAACTATGTGGAAAGAGTGGATAACTTTGTGGACATGTCTGAAAAACGCTTGGATAAGCATGGGATAAATGGAGATGACAGAGGATGAAATTTCGACACAGGAGCGTGGATAAAGACGGAATATGGGGGAGAAAAGGGGAAAGGGAAAAACAAGTTATCCACGTATTATGGAAAATGGGAATTGGAAAAGTGGAAAAGGAAGAAAGCGGAGAAAACCTTGATTTATATGGGGAAATCATGGATAAATACAGGAGGATAAAGACAAGATAAAGAGATGGAAAAGAAGTTATCCACAATTTTATCCACATAAGGTGGACAAATCTTTATGTGGAAAGGACAAATGTGAACAGCGTGGAAAGAGCCGAAACGATGTGGAGAAAAGAAATCTTCCTGGAAAAGTGGATTTTTCACACTTTCTTTCCGAAGATATGGTAAACTGTTTAAGTACGAAGAAAAACAGGGGAGACATATGATGAAAAGAAAATTAACAAAGATACTGGCAGGACTGCTCTGTATGGCAGCGGTTATGATGCCGATGGCGGGAGCGAAAGCAGCAGATGTGGAAGAGGAGGCAAAGCAGTCCTATGAACTTCCGGTTCAGAGTAATGAAATCAAGGACTGGCCGGAAGGTCCTGCCGTCTATGGAAAATCAGCGATTGTGATCGATGCGGATACGAAAGCTGTGCTTTATGCGAAAAATATAGATGATGAGCATTATCCGGCAAGCATTACGAAGGTGATGACGGCACTTCTGGCTGTGGAGAATGGAAACCTGGATACGGACAAGGTGGTGTTTTCCCAGGAGAGTGTGGATTTCCTGGAGCCGGGAGACGCTTATATCGGAATGAGGCCTGGGGAGGAGATCTCTTTAAAAGACGCACTGTACGGGATTTTGCTTGCATCGGCAAACGAGGTATCCTATGCGGTGGCAGAAAATATAGGGAATAAGCTTCCGGGAACGGGAACCGGATATGAGAAGTTTGTGGCGGCCATGAATGAGCGTGCAAAGGAGCTTGGCGCCACACATACACATTTTGCCAATCCTCACGGACTACAGGATGAAAATCATTATACTTCAGCTCATGACATGGCGCTGATCTCGGCGGAGGTGTTCGCCCACCCGGAACTTCTGGAGATCATGCAGACCTATGAGTATACGATCGGGCCGACCAATCTGGAGACTGAGTCCAGGACCTTCCAGCAGAGGCATGAGATGCTGATCAGCTGGGATCCTCATTATTACGAATACTGTGTGGGAGGCAAGACCGGCTATACCGATGAGGCGGGAAATACGCTGATTACTCTTGCTGACAATGGAAAGATGCATCTTGTCTGTGTGGAAATGGAGACACGAGGTCAGCATATTTACGATGATACGAGGAGCATTCTGGATTATGGATTCAATCAGTTTGAACGGCAGGAAGTGGAAAGCAAGGTACTGGAACGGGCAGAGGAGGAGGCCCATGCTTCCGTCAACGTTACGGAGCCGGTCTATGTGACGCTGCCGTCCGGTGCGTCTCAGGAGGATCTGGAATTTGAAACCGGAGAAGAAAACGGAGCATCCATGCTGTATCTGACCTATCAGGGACAAACCGTAGGAAGCGTGCCGGCACAGATCGATGAGAAGGCGGCACAGCAGGCCGAAAAGGGAGAAAAGGCGGCATCCGTTCTCGATAAAGTCCGGGGAGTGTTCAGCGGGAAACGCTGGATGATCGTGGCGGCAGCGGTGGCAGCAGTCCTGGTTGTGATTATCGTGGTCCTGGTTGTATTCCGCAGACGGAGAAGGCGGTCTTTCCTGCGGACAACGAGGAGACAAAAGAAAATGGAGCGCCAGAGAAGGCGTAGAATGAGGAAGGCTGCAAGAAGAAGCAGAAGACGCGGCAGAAAAAGATGGTAAAAATACTTGACGCATGCAAAAACAATCAAGTATAATGTACAAAGTATGGGAAAGACCATACTTGTCATATCGAAAAAGCGATGACGAAGAGAGTAAGACAGATGTCCAAAGCGATCAGCGAGCCGGAGATGGTGAGAGCCCGGCGCAAGTAGACCCTGACTGAAGATCACTTCCGAGCTGCAGACGCTGAACGGGCGACCTACTAAGCGCTGCCGGTATTCTGCCGTTACCAAGAGCGCATATGAAAAGTATGCAGTAACAGGTGGTACAGCGAAAGAATAGACTCTCGTCCTATTACGGACGGGAGTTTTTTGTTAGAAAATCTAAAAGGAGAGAAAAGCATGTATCAGAAAGTTTCAACCGATTTGAAATTTGTTGACAGGGAAAAAGAAGTAGAAAAATTCTGGGAAGAGAATCATATCTTTGAAAAAAGTATGGAAAACAGAAAAGAAGGGGAAACCTACACCTTTTATGATGGACCTCCGACGGCAAATGGAAAGCCGCATATCGGTCATGTCCTGACCCGTGTCATTAAAGATATGATTCCGAGATATCAGACAATGAAAGGAAAGATGGTTCCAAGAAAGGCCGGATGGGATACCCATGGACTTCCGGTAGAGCTGGAAGTGGAAAAGCAGCTGGGACTGGATGGAAAGGATCAGATTGAAGAGTACGGTCTGGAGCCTTTCATTGATAAATGTAAGGAAAGTGTCTGGAAATACAAGGGAATGTGGGAAGATTTTTCCGCAACAGTAGGATTCTGGGCGGATATGGAACATCCATATGTAACCTATGACAACACCTTTATCGAATCCGAATGGTGGGCATTAAAGCAGATCTGGGAAAAGGGACTGCTCTACAAAGGATTCAAGATCGTACCGTACTGCCCTCGCTGCGGGACTCCGCTTTCCGCACAGGAAGTCGCACAGGGATACAAGGACGTCAAAGAGCGTTCCGCAATCGTGCGTTTTAAAGTAAAAGATGAAGACGCCTATATCCTTGCATGGACGACCACTCCGTGGACACTGCCGTCCAACGTGGCGCTTTGTGTGAATCCGGATGAGTCCTATGTCAAAGTACAGGCGGCGGACGGTCATATTTACTATATGGCAGAAGCCCTTCTTGACCAGGTACTTGGAAGCCTTGCAAAAGAAGAAGGCGAAAAGGCTTATGAGATCCTGGAGCGTTATACAGGAAAAGAGCTGGAAGGCAAAGAATACATTCCGCTTTATGACGGAGCTGCAAAAGCGGCGGAAAAGCAGCATAAAAAAGCGTTTTACGTTCTGTGCGACACCTACGTTACACTGACAGACGGAACCGGAGTCGTTCATATTGCGCCGGCTTTCGGTGAAGATGATGCCAAGGTGGGACGCCGGTACGACATGCCGTTCGTTCAGTTTGTGGACGGAAAGGGACAGATGACAGAAGAAACTCCGTTTGCGGGCGTATTCTGCAAAAAGGCGGATCCGCTGATCCTGGAAGATCTGGACAAGAGAGGTCTGCTCTTCTCTGCACCGAAGTTTGAACACAGCTACCCGCACTGCTGGAGATGCGACACACCGCTGATCTACTATGCAAGAGAATCCTGGTTCATCCGCATGACTGCGGTGAAGGACGATCTGATCCGGAATAACAATACGATCAACTGGATTCCGGAGAGTATCGGAAAGGGACGTTTCGGCGACTGGCTGGAAAATGTCCAGGACTGGGGGATCAGCCGGAACCGTTACTGGGGTACTCCTCTGAATATCTGGGAATGTGAATGCGGACACCAGCACTCTATCGGAAGCATTGAGGAGCTGAAGTCCATGTCCGACAATTGTCCGGACGATATCGAGCTTCACCGTCCGTACATCGATGAAGTGACAATCAAATGTCCAAAATGCGGACGTCAGATGCACCGTGTGCCGGAAGTCATCGACTGCTGGTTCGACAGCGGTTCCATGCCGTTCGCACAGCATCACTATCCGTTTGAGAATAAAGAAGTATTTGAGCAGCAGTTCCCGGCGGACTTTATTTCCGAGGCGGTAGACCAGACAAGAGGATGGTTCTATTCCCTGCTGGCGATTTCTACTCTGCTCTTTAATAAAGCGCCGTACAAGAACGTCATTGTCCTTGGACATGTGCAGGATGAGAACGGCCAGAAGATGAGCAAGTCCAAAGGAAACGCAGTCGACCCGTTTGAAGCGCTTGAGACATACGGAGCTGACGCGATCCGCTGGTATTTCTATATCAACAGTGCTCCGTGGCTTCCGAACCGTTTCCATGGAAAGGCGGTACAGGAAGGACAGCGCAAATTCATGGGAACACTGTGGAATACGTATGCATTTTTCGTTCTGTATGCGAATATTGATGAGTTTGATGCTACAAAATATAAACTGGAATATGAGAAACTGTCCGTCATGGACAAATGGCTTCTGTCCAAACTGAATACACTGGTAAAGACGGTTGATGAGAATCTTTCCAACTACCGGATTCCAGAATCCGCAAGAGCGCTTCAGGATTTCGTAGATGACATGAGCAACTGGTATGTCAGAAGATGCCGTGAGCGTTTCTGGGCAAAAGGAATGGAACAGGATAAGGTCAACGCATATATGACACTGTACACCGCACTGGTTACGGTATGTAAGACAGCGGCTCCGATGATTCCGTTCATGACAGAGGAAATCTATCAGAATCTCGTGAGAAGCCTTGACAAGACAGCGCCGGAAAGCATTCATCTGTGCGATTTCCCGACTGTCAATGAAGCATATATTGATCCGGAACTGGAACGGTATATGGATGAAGTGCTGAAGATCGTTGTGATGGGCCGTGCATGCAGAAATGCGGCAAACATCAAGAACCGTCAGCCAATCGGCAGAATGTTTGTCAAAGGTGTGGAGGAGCTTCCGAAGTACTATCAGGAACTCATTACCGACGAGCTCAATGTAAAAGAGATGGAGCAGACCGAAGACGTCCGGGCATTTACCACCTATACTTTCAAGCCGCAGTTAAAGACAGTAGGACCAAAATACGGAAAACTGCTTGGCGGCATTAAGAAAGAGCTGGAAAATCTGGATGGCAATGCGGCGATGGATGAGCTTCAGAAAAATTCAGAACTGAAATTTAACATTGACGGAAATGAAGTTGTCCTGACAAAAGAAGACCTGCTGATCGACATGACTCAGACCGAAGGATATGTATCCGAAAGCGATTACGGTATCACCGTTGTTCTGGATACGAACCTGACTCCGGAGCTTCTGGAAGAGGGATTCGTCCGTGAGATCATCAGCAAGATTCAGACGATGAGAAAAGAAGCAGACTTTGAAGTGACAGACAAGATCCATGTGACATATACTGGAAGCGAAAAGGCGGAGAGCGTCTTTGCAGCGAATAAACAGGAAATTTCCGATGATGTACTTGCCGTATCCATGGAGAAAGCAGAACCGTCAGGTTATGTCAAAGAATGGAAAATCAACGGCGAAGCGGTTACCATTGGAGTGGCAAAAGAGAATTAATCATCAGACATTCAAAATGTTCAGGAAGGAAAAGGAAGATGTACAGTAAAAGATTTGATAAAGAAGCTTTTAAAGAGGAAGTAAAGAATAATATCAAAAACCTTTATAGAAAAACAATCGAAGAAGCAACCGGACGGCAGATCTTTCAGGCGGTTTCCCTTGCAGTAAAAGAGACGATCATTGACTACTGGCTTGCAACCCAGAAAGCGATGGACAAGGAAGATCCGAAGACTGTGTACTATATGTCCATGGAGTTCCTGATGGGAAGAGCTCTTGGCAACAACCTGATCAACATGACCGCGTACAAAGAGGTCAAAGAAGCTTTGGATGAAATGGGAATTGATCTGAACGCAGTAGAGGACGAGGAACCGGATCCGGCACTTGGAAACGGCGGACTTGGCAGGCTTGCGGCCTGCTTCCTCGATTCCCTTGCTACGCTGGGATATCCGGCATACGGCTGCGGAATCCGCTACCGTTATGGAATGTTCAAGCAGAAAATTGAAAACGGCTATCAGGTAGAGGTGCCGGACAACTGGCTCAAAGACGGCAATCCGTTTGAAATCCGCCGTGATGAATATGCAAAAGAAGTTCGTTTTGGAGGAGATGTGCGTATCGAGTACGATCCGGTGACAAAGCGCAACAATTTCATTCAGGAGAACTACAGCTCCGTCCGCGCGGTACCATATGATATGCCGATCATCGGATACGGCAACCATGTGGTGAACACACTGCGGATCTGGGATGCGGAAGCCATTACGGATTTTCATCTGGATGCATTCAACCGGGGAGACTACCGACATGCGGTGGAGCAGGAAAACCTGGCAAAAATGATCGTAGACGTACTTTATCCTTGCGATGATCACTATGCAGGAAAAGAGCTTCGTCTGAAACAGCAGTACTTCTTCATTTCAGCCAGCCTGCAGGCAATGATTGTCCGTTACAAAAAGAAACATGACGATGTCCGCAAGCTGTACGAAAAAGTGACGATTCAGATGAATGATACCCATCCGACACTGGCGGTTGCAGAGCTGATGCACCTGCTGATTGACCAGGAAGGCCTGAACTGGGATGAAGCGTGGGATGTAACAACAAAGACTGTTGCATATACGAACCATACGATTATGGCAGAGGCACTGGAAAAATGGCCGATCGACCTGTTCTCCAAGCTGCTTCCTCGTATTTACCAGATCATTCAGGAGATCGACCGCAGATTTATTGAGCAGATCCGCGCAAGATATCCAGGCGATGAAGGAAGAGTTGCAAGAATGGCCATTATCCGGGACGGACAGGTCAAGATGGCACATCTTGCGATCGTGGCAGGATACTCTGTCAATGGTGTTGCAAAACTCCATACAGAAATCCTCAAACACCAGGAGCTGAAAGATTTCTACGACATGATGCCGGAGAAATTCAACAATAAAACAAACGGAATCACACAGCGGAGATTCCTGATGCACGGAAACCCGCTTCTTGCGGACTGGGTGACAAAGCACATTGGAGACGGATGGATTACCGATCTGTCACAGATGAGCAAGCTGAAACAGTATGTGGATGATCCAAAGGCACTTGCAGAGTTCCGTGAAATCAAGTACCAGAACAAGCTGCGTCTTGCGGATTATATTAAGAAGCACAATGGAATCGATGTGGATCCAAGATCCATTTTCGATGTTCAGGTAAAGCGTCTCCATGAATACAAGCGTCAGTTTTTGAATATCCTTCATGTGATGTATCTGTACAACCAGATCAAAGACCATCCGGAGATGTACTTCCATCCGAGAACATTCATTTTCGGAGCAAAGGCGGCGGCAGGATATGTGCGCGCCAAGGAGACGATCAAACTGATCAATTCCGTTGCGGATGTCATTAATAATGACAAGAGCATCAACGGAAAGATCAAAGTCGTATTTATCGAAGACTACCGCGTATCCAATGCGGAGATTATCTTTGCGGCTGCAGATGTCAGCGAGCAGATCTCCACAGCGTCCAAGGAAGCGTCCGGTACAGGAAATATGAAATTCATGCTCAACGGAGCTCCGACACTTGGAACAATGGATGGAGCCAATGTGGAGATTGTAGAAGAAGTTGGAATCGAAAATGCATTTATTTTCGGTCTGTCTTCCGATGAAGTCATCAACTATGAGAACAACGGTGGATACAATCCGACGGATATTTACTTCAATGACTGGGATATCAAGCGTGTCGTTGATCAGCTGATCGATGGAACGTATTCCAATGGGGACCGGGAGATGTACAGAGATCTCTATAATTCCCTGGTGAATACACACGGCCAGGAGCGGGCGGACAGATATTTCATTCTGAAAGACTTCCGTTCCTATGCGGATGCCCAGAAGCGTGTGGAAGAGGCATACAGAGACAGAGAAGGATGGTCTAAGAAGGCCCTCATGAATGTCGCATGCTGCGGTAAATTCTCTTCCGACAGAACGATCCAGGAATATGTGGATGATATCTGGCATCTGGATCACATCAAAGTAGATGCATAAGGAAACAGAAAAGGAATAAGAATAAAAATCCTCTCATACGCTGTATGGGAGGGTTTTTTATGTTTCGGAAATGGAAAAAATACGGATGTATCCTGTTTCTCCTTATTGCGCTGCCCTATGTCATTACGATTTTTATTAACGGACCGATGCGTCTTACGGCTCCGGATCAGGAGGAGACGGAAGTCCATGTACAGAGCAAAGAGGATGAGAAAGTCTGGACACTGTCGCTGGATGCGTATGGAATGGGCGTGCTGGCCAAGGAGATTCCGATGGAGATGGATATAGAGACAATCAAAGCCCAGGCAGTGATTGTGCGGACCGGACTCTATAAAAAGATGTCCGAACAAAAAGAAGGGGAAAAGCTTGTCTTTACGGATTCGTTTTATTCGATGGATGATATGAAGAAAGAGTGGAAGTCGCACAGAGAGGAATATTATGAGAAGCTTTCCAAAGCGTGGAAAGAGACGAAAGAGAGAATTCTCACCTATGAGGACCATCCGGCGTACACGCCGTACTGCCGGATTACAAACGGAAAGACAAGGGACGCCAGGGAGGCACTCGGCACGGATCAGTATCCGTATCTTAAAAGTGTAGAGTGCGGGGCGGACCGTGACGCAAAGGATGCATACCAGTCCAAGGAGATCGAAGGCACCGGATATGAAATTACCAAACAGGACAGTGCCGGATATGTACTGGAAGTAAAGCAGGGAGAAGAATTGATGGATGGAGATACGTTTCGGGACCGCTGGGGACTTGCCTCTTCCTGTTATACATTCAAAGAAGGGGAGAAAAAGACAACAGTGATCACCCAGGGGATCGGCCACGGCCTGGGGATGAGCCAGAACATGGCTCAGTCTATGGCGGAAGAGGGGAAGGACTACAAAGAAATTTTAGATTATTTTTTTGAAGGCACTGTCTTAAAAGAAGCTGCAGAAATTTCCGGAGACACAGAATAAGCTTCCTTGTTTCTGGCAAAGATAATGCCAGAGGTGATGAAGATGAACAACAACAAGAAGCGCGCTCCTAAAAAACGGCGGGGAGCAAAAGCAGGTCTTGCGGTCTGCATGGCAGCAGCGGTAGTTTTGACAGGGGTCTATACATTTCAGCAGTACAAAAGCAATGTCAAAAACGAGATGGAAAAGATTGAGAAAGAAAGCCAGAAGGAACTGGAACAGTATCAAAGCGCAGATGCGGGGGATGTGATCAATGAAGCGGCGGATGATGTGACAGAAGAGGGAATTTCCGACTTTTCCGCCGGTGGAATTTCTGAAGAAACAGACGATCCGGCAGCCTCCGGCACGGATTCGGACAATGACGGCACAGCTTCCGGCGGACTGTCATCCCAGAGCGGAACTTCCGGCACGGACAGTACGGCGAACACAGCAGATTCAGACAGCACTACATTTGATTCCGCAGAAACGGCAGGGGCCGGCAGCGAAATCAATTTCAGCGAAGGAGATAAGCTGATCTGGCCGGTCAGCGGTGCGGTTCTGATGAATTACAGCATGGACAAGACCGTATACTTTGCAACATTGGACGAATATAAATATAATCCGGCGCTGATTATCGGAGGAGCCGTCAACGATCAGGTGATTTCCGCAGGAAAAGGAATTGTCAAATCCATTGATAAAACACCGCAGGAAGGAACGACGGTTACAGTCGACATGGGAAACGGGTACGAAGCGATCTATGGACAGCTTCAGGATGTACAGGTCAAGACCGGGGACAGTGTGGAAGCAAAAACCGTACTCGGCTATCTGGCGGAGCCTACCAGATATTATAGCGTGGAAGGGTGCAATCTGTACTTTGAATTCCGCAAAGACGGACAGCCGATTGATCCATTACAGTATTTAAGCGAATAGCAGCCAGGGGCAGCTCCGAAAGCGGAGAAAGCCCCTGGTTTTTTGCAGATGCTTTGCGCCCTGTATGATGTCTCTGCAAAATGTATTGTCAATAACTTTTGAAAATGTCACTTTTTTATATTAAGTTTCACTTGAGATAATGTCACTTTCGTAAAAGGGCATTTGCCCTTTTACGAAGCAGACTGTTGCTTCTCAAAAAACAGTTCGTATAAAAATTTTAGGGACAGATTATAGTCCTCCA
>CAJFMZ010000009.1 GCA_904393575.1 uncultured Sellimonas sp.
GAGAAAGAGGGATTTGAACCCTCGCGCCGGTTGCCCGACCTACACCCTTAGCAGGGGCGCCTCTTCAGCCTCTTGAGTATTTCTCCGGATACTGAATTCGTGTCAGTATTTTGTTGTGCGTTCCATAACGCATGAGTTATTATACTAAACTCCTTCTTCCTTGTCAAGCAGATTTTTTATATTTTCCGAAGGCTGTTTTATTTCTCCTTTTTTCCTTTTCCCGCCTCTACTTTTTGCTACTGTCATGTATTCTTTCTTGACATCATTTTTTCGGAATCCTACAATATTTTATATAAGAATAAGCGATAAGTCCAGTGACTTAGAATGGAGGTGCTTTTATGTTACATGAAGTCAGTTTTCCATCTTACAATGAGCGTGACACTGTGTGCGGCTGGATCTATGTACCTGCTGCCAGACCAAAGGGTATCGTGCAGCTGATCCACGGCTACGGAGAACATTCCCGCAGATATCTGCACATGATCTCTGCTTTTTTAGACGCCGGATATATTGTCGCGGCCGACGATCATGTGGGACACGGAAAAACAGCCATGGTAAATGACACATGGGGTGACTGGGGCGACAAGGGATGCCACACCATGATGGAGGACGAACATACGCTCACCGAAATGGTACGGGAGAAATATCCGAATCTTCCTTATTTCCTGTTTGGACACAGTATGGGCTCTTTTATTGCAAGAGACTATGCGGCAAAATACGGCACAGAGCTTACAGGAGTTACAATCTGTGGTACTGCCGGTGTCTTTCAGGGAGCTGCCGAGGCAGAGAAAGAGCTGAAGGAAGTCGTAGAGAGCGGTCATGGGGATGAAGCGGATCCGTCCTATGCCGGAAAGCTGCTTGGCTGGATGTGCGAGCGCTGCGAGAGCGCGGAGCTTGGGAATGAATGGATCTGCTCTGATCCATATGTCCAAAAAGATCACGCCGAAGATCCTTTCGATGCGTTTACCAAGCCGACACTGAATCGTTCCCTTTACTATTTCACTCAGATGATGCGTGTCATTACCGGACCGGAATGGGCCGAAAAAGTGCCTGCTTCTCTTCCGTTCTATAATATAGGCGGAGACCAGGATCCGGTTGGAAACTACGGTCAGGGCGTCTATGAGGTATCCAACTGGCTCCACGATACCGGACACTGTGTCCGTACAAAAGTATATCCGGGATACCGCCATGAGATTCATAATTATGCTGACATCCGCTGTGAAGTGGAACAGGGTATTATCAAATTCATGGACAGTCTGATCTGCAGGGACAACTAGGACTTCCCTTCCAGGGAAATGCAAATGCCGTGCCGGGACGAGCTTGAAGCTTCGTTTCCTGCACGGCGTTTCTCTTTTTATTTTTATGCTCTTTCCACGTTCCTGGTGGCCACAATATCCACTCCGGTTCCGGCCGCATCCTTCAAAATCACGTCGCCAATCTGAACCGGGGCCTCTGCCTCGATTCCTTTCAGAGCCCGGATGCAGTCAAAGATTTTGTCTTTTGGAATATCTTCTTTTGTCTTTACCGATACCATATCCGCAGTCCCTCCTTTTACCTTGACGGTAGAAGTTACAATGCGGGTCGGACTGGTCACCTCTTTCCTGGCATAGACTTCCCCTCTTTTACAAGTATTTCCGGTGACATTGATAATCTGTCCGTCTTCCATTTCTACGGTAATAGGGCATCCCATTGGACAGCTGATACAGGTTAATTGCCGAATGTCCATTTCTACGCCTCCTCTATCTTCACTGTGATGGTCTTCAGATCAGGATACTCGAAAAGCTGCGCTTTTGTCAGTCTGATCTCTTCCATTTCTCCCGGAGCCACAATCTGACGTCTGCGCCGGATGACTCTTTCCTCATCAAAATATACACTTACATAACAGTTTTTCATTACCGCTCCTACGCGGAACCGTACAGTCAGCTGATCCTCCATCCTGCTCGGATCAATGAAGGATGGTACCGTATACCGGACTCCGCCTGACGGGTTCATCAGAATTTTGCGACCCCTTCCGCCGCTTCGTTCTCCTTTGACGTAAGACACCGCATTCTTTCCTGCCGCAGCCGCTTCTTCGGATACAAAATCAACCAGGTCGTGCACATGGAGCACATTGCCGCAGGCAAAGACCCCCTCGATATTCGTCTCCAGACTTTCATTGACAATCGGTCCGGATGTCACTTTGCTCATTTCCACGCCCATTCCCCTGGAAAGTTCGTTTTCAGGGATCAGCCCTACCGAAAGCAGCAGGGTGTCGCAGGAATACTCCTCCTCCGTTCCCGGAACAGGAGTCCCGTTCTGATCCACTTCGGCCAGTGTGACTCCCTCCAGCCGCTCTTTTCCCTTTATATCCACAACTGTATGGCTTAGTTTCAGCGGAATTCCATAATCATCGAGGCACTGGACAATATTTCTCTTGAGTCCTCCGGAATATGGCATCAGCTCTGCCACCACTTTTACCTTTGCCCCTTCCAGTGTCATCCTTCTGGCCATGATAAGTCCGATGTCTCCGGAACCAAGGATTACGATTTCTCTCCCAGGCATCAGTCCTTCCATATTGACCAGCCTCTGTGCTGTTCCGGCGGAAAAGATTCCTGCCGGCCGGTATCCCGGTATATTCAGCGCGCCTCTGGACCGCTCTCTGCACCCCATGGAAAGGATCACTGCCTTTGCCTGAATTTCAAACAGTCCTTCCTCTCTGTTCATGGCCGTCACAACTTTCTCATGACTGATATCCATCACCATCGTGTTCAGACGGTATTCAATCCCAAGATCAAGGACCTGGTCAATAAATCTCTGTGCGTATTCCGGACCCGTCAGCTCCTCCTGAAAGGTGTGAAGGCCGAACCCGTTATGAATACACTGATTCAGGATTCCTCCAAGCTCCCTGTCTCTTTCCAGAATCAGTATCCGGTCGATCCCGTTTTGTTTGGCCGAAACCGCGGCCGCAAGACCTGCCGGTCCTCCCCCGATGATGACAATGTCATAATTTTTCATGTTCGAAGCCTTCCTTTCTACAATCTGTCTTTATTCGTGCCAACAACAATCCGGGAATCTCCGCCCGATTTTGTAATGTCGGACATACTGGTTCCCAGCTCCCGCGCAAGAATCTCCATGATTCTCGGAGAACAGAATCCGGACTGGCAGCGTCCCATTCCTGCTCTTGTCCGTCTCTTGACACCGTCCAGAGATTTTGCACCAAGAGGACGGTGAATTGCATCCAGGATTTCCCCTTCCGTAATCATCTCGCACCGGCAGATTATATTTCCATAGGCAGGTTCCCTTTTAATCAGTTCTGCATGTTCTTCCTTTGACAGTGAATTCGGATCGAGGATGCCCTTTCTTGTCGAAATGAACTCTTCCTTTTCCTGAAGCCCCATATTTTCTTTCAGTATCTGCGCCACCATTTCTCCGACAGCCGGACAACTTGTCAGTCCCGGAGATTCGATTCCCGCGCAGTCGATAAAACCTTCCGCATCTTCCACCTCTCCAATGATGAATTCACTGCCGTCCTCATGGGCGCGAAGCCCTGCAAATGACGTGATCACCTGGCGCATCGGAAGATCTTTGACACTTTGTCCCGCCTTTTTGATAACTTCATCCAGGCCTTCTCTGGTTGTATTGGTTCCATCTTTATTTTCGATATCATTGGCAGTAGGCCCCAGAAGAAGATTCCCGTGCACCGTAGGCGTCACAAGGACTCCTTTGCCGTATTTCGTAGGGAGTGAAAAGATCGTTCTGCTTACATGCTGTCCTGCACTCTTGTCCAGAAGGCAGTATTCACCCTTTCGCGGCGTAATGTGAATCTTCTTTTGACTGACCATATTGTGGAACCGGTCCGCATAGACGCCTGCCGCATTGACTATATACCTGGTCCGGAAGGTTCTCTTATTTGTATGCAGCGCATAGCCTCCATCGATTTTGACGATGTCCTCTACTTCTGTCCGGAAATGGAATTCTATTCCGTTTTCATACGCATTTTCTGCCAGGGCAATATTCAGCCCGAACGGACAGACGATCCCGGCAGTTGGGGCGTATAGTGCCGCATAGACCTGATCGTTGAGATTCGGTTCCATTGCTTTGGCTTCTTCGCCGCTCAGGATCCGCAGACCTTTCACGCCGTTTTTCTGTCCCTTTTCATAGAGCTCCCGCAGTTTCGGCACATCTTCCTCATTCAGACAGATGACAAGGGAACCGATTCTCTGAAATGGAAAATCCAGGTCTTTGGAAAGCTGTTCCATCATCTCGTTCCCCTTGACATTCAATCTGGCCATCAAAGATCCCGGAGCGGCATCGTAACCGGCATGCACAATGGCGCTGTTTGCCTTGGATGTTCCACAGCAGATATCTTCTTCCTTTTCCAGGACGCATGCTCTGACCTGATACCGGGACAGTTCCCGTGCGGCTGCCGCTCCGGATACTCCCCCTCCAATTATGATCACATCATACATTTTGCCTCTTCTCCCTTCTTGTTTGCATCATTCTCAATCTTCTTTCGCCCAGCCATAGGCATATTTGACCGCTTTATTCCATCCTTTGATTTTTTCCTGCCGTTTTTCCTCATTGATGGACGGGAGGAAGATCTGGTCAATCTTCCAGTTTTGTTTTACATCATGCTTGTCTTTCCAGTATCCTACCGCAAGTCCTGCAAGATAGGCTGCCCCCATGGCCGTGGTTTCCACACATCTTGGCCGGTTGACCGGGGCATTGATAATATCCGCCTGGGTCTGCATCAGAAAATTGTTTGCACTTGCCCCTCCATCTACTTTCAGAGCCGCCAGCTGAATGCCGGAATCCGCCTTCATGGCCTCCAGCACATCGTTTACCTGGTAGGCGATGGATTCCAGCGTCGCCCGGATGATGTGGTATTTGTTGACGCCACGGGTAATTCCCACAATCGTTCCTCTGGCATACTGGTCCCAGTGCGGCGCACCAAGACCGGTAAACGCCGGAACCACATAGCAGCCGTTGGTATCCTTTTCTTTTTTGGCCATGTACTCCGAATCCGCCGCCGAATCAATGAGGCGCATTTCATCCCGGAGCCACTGCACCGCCGCTCCGGCCACGAAAATGGAGCCTTCCAGCGCATAGTTGACTTTGCCGTCCAGCCCCCATGCAATGGTTGTCACCAGTCCGTTTTTGGAGAATACCGGCTTTTCTCCCGTATTCATCAGAAGGAAGCATCCGGTTCCGTATGTATTCTTTGCCTCCCCTGCCGAAAAACAGGTCTGTCCAAACAGAGCCGCCTGCTGATCCCCTGCCGCCCCGGCAATCGGGATCGCTCCGCCAAGAAACGACGGATCCGTCTCCCCGTAAATACAGCTGGATGGCTTTGGCTCCGGCAGCATGGACTTTGGAATATCCAGCTCCTCCAGAATCTCGTCATCCCACTCCAGTGTATTGATATTAAACAGCATCGTTCTGGATGCATTGGAATAGTCTGTCACATGGACAGCTCCTTTTGTCAGTTTCCAGATCAGCCAAGTCTCCACCGTTCCAAACAGAAGATCTCCTCTTTCTGCCCGCTCTCTGGCTCCCGGCACATTATCCAGAATCCACTTAATTTTTGTGGCGGAAAAATAAGCATCGATGACAAGCCCGGTCTTGGCCCGGAATTTCTCTGTCAGTCCTTTTTCCACCAGGGTATCACAGTATTCCGATGTTCTCCGGCACTGCCATACGATGGCATTGTATACCGGTTCCCCGGTATTTTTGTCCCAGACAATGACCGTCTCTCTCTGATTTGTGATTCCAATCGCCGCAATGTCTTCCGCCGTTGCGGAAATCATGTTCATCGCCTCAACCGCAACTCCAAGCTGGCTCGCCCAGATCTCGTCCGCATCGTGCTCTACCCATCCCGGCTTCGGGAAATGCTGGCGGAATTCTCTCTGAGCCACGCTGCACATTTCCCCCTTTTCGTTGAACAGGATGCATCTGTTGCTTGTGGTTCCCGCATCCAGTGCCATAACATATTTTGCCATATTCAGTTCCTCCTTTTCCGGCTCTTTTGCCTGCTACATCGTCCATACATTCTGGTTTGTGGAAGAAACACACATCGCCCCTGCCGACAGTGCCGCCATGACGGACTTTTTGTCCGTGATCAGTCCGCCCGCTATCACCGGTGTTCTCACATCATGAAAACCACTTTGACCTCTTCCAACCCGCAGCACTTCTCCAGACCCTCTTCATCTTTTACCGCTGCAATGACCGGATTCGCCTCCAGCATGTCATAGAATCTCTGATCCATTTTCCTTCCACTCACTTCCGTTTTCTGTTCTTCCGGAACCTTCCGGATGTCTGTCCGGAAATTCCAGAAAAAAAGAAGAGCAAAACAAAACAACATCTCTGTTGTCCTGTTGCTCTCCCGTCTCAGCTTTTGTTCTTCAATTAAGAAAATTTTACCATAGCAGCCTCTTTTTTACAAGAGACCTGACAGAATTTCTTGATACTATCAGATGTTTTCCGCTATTGTCTCCTCAATTCTGCGTTTTACTTCAGCAGCGATCTCCGTAGTCTTCATGTCCTTATATTCCTCATAGTACATCGGCTTCAAAAAATGTACCTGTACCTTGACCGGTTTAATGCTGTTGGTATCAAAAGGTTTGAATGCATCGATCAGTGCCACCGGAATGATCGGGCATCTGGCCTTGGTGGCAGATTTGAAACTGCCTCCCTTAAAGGTCCCCGGATGGTTGCCGTTCTTGGAACGTGTCCCTTCCGCAAAGATCAGATAGTTTCTTCCGTTTTTGACTTCCTTTGTCACGTCAATGATGACCTGCATGGCCTGGCGTACATCATCCCGGTCAATCATATAGGCTTTCATGCAGGCAAACACCTGCTTCAGAAACGGAATATTGGCAATCTCTTTTTTGGCCACCACGGAAAAAGGAACCGGACATGCCTCAATGATCGCCAGCACGTCATACAACCCCTGGTGGTTGGGGAAGAACATAAATCCGCTCTCTTTTGGAATATTTTCAAGTCCATGTGCCTCAATATGGACACTTCCCCCTTTGTTCGCCTTATGATCGATATATTTCAGTAATTTATAGCGCTCTTCTTCTGTATATTTATCTACATGAGATGCGTAGTAGCAAAGCTTGATCCATCCATGCGGGACATAGATCAGATTCCTGAGAACCATCATCAAAATACGTTTCATCTCTTTTTCTCCTCTTATGCTTTCCTGTACTTTTTGACCGCGGTTTCGTACAGATTATTTCCTTTACTGTCCGCCACCACGATCACCGGAAAATCCTTGACCTGAAGCTTCCGGACTGCTTCTGTTCCCAGATCCTCATAGGCAATCACTTCCGAGGACTGGATGCACTTTGAAAGGAGCGCCCCAGCTCCTCCTACCGCTGCAAAATAAACGGCATTGTTTCTCACGATCGCTTCCAGCACCTCCTTGCTTCTCTTTCCCTTTCCAATCATGGCTCCCATTCCAAGGTCCAGAAGCTTAGGGGTGTATTTGTCCATCCGGCTTGCTGTTGTCGGCCCTGCCGATCCGATCGGGCGTCCCTCCCTTGCAGGGGACGGTCCCATATAGTATATCATCTGCCCTTTGATGTCAAACGGAAGCGCTTCTCCCCGGTCAAGGGCCTCTTTCATCCGCTTGTGTGCGGCATCTCTGGCCGTATAAATCGTTCCTGTAATATAGACATAATCTCCCGCTGTGAGCTCTTTGGCGGTCTGCTGATCAATCGGTGCGGTAATATGCTTCTCCATATAGTTTTCCTTCCTTTCCTGCTTCGCATCCATCCTGTTACAGTTCCCTGACAATATGTCGATTGACATGGCAACAGATATTGACTGCCACCGGAAGTCCTGCGATATGTGTCGGATAGGTGTTGATGTGTACTGCCAGAGCAGTCGTTGTACCTCCCAATCCTCCAGGTCCGATTCCAAGTCCGTTGATTTTGGCAAGCATCTCCTCTTCCAGTTCCCTGACATACGGAATCTCTGAGTGAGCCCCTGTCTCTCTTGTCAAAGCCTGCTTTGCCATCAGCGCGCATTTTTCAAAGGTTCCTCCAATACCGACTCCTACCACCATCGGCGGGCAGGCATTCGGCCCCGCATCGCTGACTGCCTTTAAAATGGCATCCTTGACTCCTTCGATACCGTCCGCCGGTTTGAGCATAAAGACCCTGCTCATGTTTTCGCTTCCAAAACCTTTCGGCGCTACCGTGATCTTTACCTTGTCTCCTGGAACAATGGCGTAGTGGATCACTGCCGGTGTATTGTCCCCGGTATTGACCCGGTCAATCGGATCCCTGACAACGGACTTTCGTAAAAATCCATCGGTATATCCCTGACGGACTCCCTCATTGACTGCGTCCTCCACAGCGCCTCCTTCCAGATGAACGTCCTGTCCTACCTCCAGAAAGACAACCGCCATTCCAGTATCCTGACAGATCGGAATCTTGTCGTCCGCCGCAATCTGAAGATTTTCGGAAAGCTGATCCAGGATCTGTCTTCCAAGGGGCGACTCTTCTGTTTCCCTGGACTGCTTCAGAACTGTCTCCATATCTTTTGAGAGATAGTGGTTTGCTTCTATGCACATTTCCCTGATGTTCTTTGTAATTTCACTGACATTCACTGTACGCATATGTTCTCTCCTTATATCTTGTGTCCATATTCCTCTAAAAACCGTTCCGCCGCATGTTTGGCTCTCGCCTCTCCGATGCTGTAAGTCCAACCCGGCTCATTGTCATACCGGTCCACCACTTCCCGACAATAGGAGATAAGATTTTGTGGATCTCCTTTGAGATGACTGATCTGCTCCGCATCCACGGCAGAGAGAAGATCTCTGGAAAACAGATACTGGATCTCATCGTAGGATTCGATCCATTCTTCCTTGTAGGCAAAATTATAACGTGCCATCCACTCATCCGGCCTGGAAAGCGAAAGAATCAGATACAGTCCCGCGCACACAGCCGCACTGTAGCGAAACAGCGGAAAGTCTTTTTTATACACATTTACTATAACACCTGCCAAAATGAAAGACAAGACACATAATCCCCACAGCACCAGGACTCTGCCAAGCGTCAGCTGATAAGCCCCGATATACATGCACATCCGATAGGCAGAAGAAGCGATCAGAATATATGTGCATCCAGAAAATACCGTAAGCAGTCTCTGCATGGTCCGTTTCGGATGAAACAGATGGATGACGGCCAGCACGATCAGCAGATTCAGCACACTGACCCCAAGCAACTCGAAAAATCCGCTCCTTGCATACCGGGCGTAAGTGTATCCTTCCGGAAGCCCCATTCCATGTCCAAAGAACAGGGAGCCGATCTGAATCAGGCAAAAAATCAGGTAGACAGCCGTCAAAATCGCAATACAGGTAATTCCTGCAATCTGAATGGGGCGCTCCTCCTTTTCTTCGGTTTCCGGATCCGGATCATAATTGACGAACGCCTGCCAGACCGCAAAACACAGCACAAATCCGGTCAGAAACAGGGAAATCTTCCCTGGGGAGAAGAACCATCCATTCCGGTTCCTGGTCATCATCCTCACAAAGGAGGCAAACACCACATCCCCGGAAAATAGAAGCGGAAAAATGACCAGAAGCAGCAGCACCGCAAAAATCATACCAAGAACAATCTGTCCTGCAAAGGAAGCATTTCCACTTTTCTCTTTTCCCTCCTTCTGTTTCCGGCACCGGATCATGGCCCGGAACGGGGACAGCAGGTTGCCAAGAGGCGCAAACATCATTCTAAGATAGACCGCTGTGTAATACAGAAAGCTCCATTTCCGGTCTTCATAGAACTGATGTATCAGAATGAGAAAAAACAGTCCAATACTCCCAAACCAGTTGCAAAAGATAAAAAAGTCCGAGGTCGTCAACGTCGAGGAAACGCCAAGCAGCACCATCACTGTCATATAATAGACTGTCTCTTTTTGGATCTTCCTCTCAAACATCCGGAAAAATCCGGTCAGAAACAGGCAGGTCACCAGCATCAGAACGGGAATCCCGATCCCGCTCATATTTCGGTACAGCAAAATCTCAAACACGATCCCATATGCCAGACTTCCCAAAAGCAGCTTTCCGCTTTTTTGATCCATGAGCTGCTCATATCTGCTCTTTTCCATCTTCTTCCTCCCTTTCTACATATTCAATCAAATCACCGGGCTGGCAGTGAAGTGCCCTGCACAATGCATCCAGCGTTGTAAACCGCACTGCCTTGGCCTTATTATTTTTCAGGATCGACAGATTTGCCATGGTGATATCTACCTCTTTGGACAATTCCGTCAGTCCCATCTTTCTTTTCGCCATCATGACATCCAGATTGATACGTATTGCCATCGTCCGCTCCCTCCTAAATCGTCAGATCATTTTCCTGTTTGCAGCGGACTGCCTCCGCAAAAACACCGGCCAGCACAAAACTGAACAGAGCCGCGATGAAAAAGACGATAACAATCACCACACCGGCGACAGTAAACGCAAACAGCTCTTTTACCAGAAAAACCACCGCGATGACAGCTCCTGCTGTTCCCATGATCTTTAGTTTCCTTACGTTTTCATCTACAAAACAGTCCTGGCTGATCACCGTCCTGATCATCTTTCTGAGGCAGAATACAATCGTGAGTCCCATAACACCGGAGATCAGATAGACTGTAACGTACAAAAAATAATGTTCCCGAATCATTTCCGCATAATGCTCTCCCGCATAGCGTAAAAGAAACGGGGACGTCAAAAGCACGATGACACCGGATACCATCATAAAATCCAGAAACCATTTCGTTCCCCATATCAGCTTTTGTTCTGATCTTTTTCCCATCATCTTGTCAGATTCCTCCTTGTCATTTTTGATTTTCTCTACCATAGCATTGTTTTTATTGTTTTTCAATATAGTTTTATCGTTTTTCGATAAAATTAAGAATTGAAAGAGAATGGGAAGGGTGAATTTACATTTTTCTTTCAAGCCTGTATAATGAAAGGCAGAGAGACGAGAAAAGAGGAATGCATATGAATACGAACATTGATATGGAACAGCTTGTACGGGACGCGGATGACATCTTCCACCAGGGATTTGCCTGTTCGGAATCCGTGATCTATGCGATCCGTAAAAATTTTGAAATTGATCTTTCCGATGACGCCATTGCCATGAGCAGCGGTTTCCCGTGGGGACTTGGCGGAGGAGGCTGTATCTGTGGCGCACTGGCAGGAGGAGCCATGTGCATCGGTTACTTCTTCGGACGGAGGACACCGGGAGATCCCAGGAATCAGCGGTGCTTTGCACTGACGAAGGAACTTCATGATTTCTTTACGGAGTCCTTCCATTCTCCTTGCTGCGGAGTCCTGATCAAGGATTATGACCGGGACGCCCCGGAGCGGAAAGCCATGTGTACGGACATCGTCACTTCTACAACGAAAAAGGTGGCGGAGATCATTTTAAGAGAACTGGAACACGACAAACAGCAGGAATCCTAAGCGCGATTCCTGCTGTTTTTCTTATGAATCTTTCTTCAATTCATCGATAATATTCTGTTTTTTGATCTTGCTCATGGAATAGAGCATGGTGATAAATACGACGGCAAATACCCATATTACCGAAATCAGCATTCCTCCCCACGGCCGCTTGAACTCTACTGCCGCTCCCTGGTTCAATACCCGAAACATGGCAAAGCTGATTGCAAGGGAGAGCACTACTCCGTAGAAAATCGAGCGGAAACCGTATATCAGGCACTCGTAATTCATCATCTTCTTCATGCTTCTCATAGTCATTCCCATAGATTTGAGCATGGCGAATTCCCGTTTCCGGAGCATGATATTTGTGGAAATCGTATTAAACACATTGACCGCCGCAATCAGGGAGATCAGTGTGATAAATCCAAAAGAAAGAATGCGGATCGCGATCTGAATACCCCGGTCCTGCTCGTATTCCTGGGCCACATTCTGCAGAGAGTCCTTATCCATTCCCCGCTCTTCCATTTTTGCAGTCAGATCCTCGTAGGATTTCTGGTAATTGGAAGACTGGATCTGATAAAACCAGGTGAACCCGGACTGATTGTACCCGTCAGCCCCGATAAGCTCTGCCCTCCTGTTTTCCGGAATGATGATCGTACAGAATGCCTGTGGATCTTCCAGGCCTTCCGGCATGGCGTCCATCTGTGTCTTCAACGTCAGACTGCATGCATGGTCAAAGACATTCTCTACAGACTCGGTGCCGTCCGTTTCGTATTCTCCCTGAGGGAGCACACGGATCGTGGTCCCTTCCTTCTGAACCGTATGAATCTTCTCATAGCGGCCTGTTTTCCCGTTAAAATATCCGTAGGTATCGTAGTAAAGTACATCCTGACTGCCGCTTTCCAGATACGGCTTTGGATCGATCCCGTTCTTCTCCGCGTAAGACTCAAATTCCTGTTCTGAGAGCCCGATCACCTGAAAATAATTGTAAGAATACTTTTTATTGTACGGTGCGGCCTCCCTCTCAGAGACATTGTAAAAATCTTCCAGCAGATAGCCAAACATCAGATCCGTACTCTCTTCTGTAGCATTCTTCTTTGCGATTTCGACAGGGATACTCATCTCTCCATGGAGTTCCACCTCATCCACATCTTCTCCCTGCTCAAACATCTGGAGCAGACTTTCACGCTCTTCCTCGCTTTGCTCGGAATCCGCCGTCACATACTGAAGTTCATATTCCGGTGCTTCCAGCATAAAGGCCCCTGTCATATCCATGTAATTGGAAAACAGTGTTGCCGCGGTAAAAAGAACAATGCTCACTGTCAGAGAAAAGACTGTTGCACGGTATTTCTTCCGGTCCCGCTTATAGTTTTTATCCGCCAGCATTCCTTCCAGGCCGAAGAGCTTCCTGATCATTTTCGGGCTTTTGACCTCTTTGGGACGGATCCGGATGTCCTTGTTGGACCGGATTGCTTCCAGAGGCGTGATCCTTTTGATTCTTGCTGCCGGAATCCAGACAGAAATACAGATGATCAAACATGCGATCAGTGCAGACACAAGAATCGCTCCCGGAGAGGTCTGCAGGGTAATCCTGTCGTCCTGGTTTCCGTGGATATACTGAGCCAGAGATCCTCCGATAAAGTGCAGGGTCACTCCGATTCCGCCAATTCCGCAGAGAATTCCAAGGGGAATTCCAATCCCGCTTACGACCAGCGCTTCCTGCCACATGGATCTTCGAAGCTGTCTTCTGGTGGCTCCGATGGAGGACAGCAGGCCAAACTGTGTCGTTCTCTCTCTCAATGAGATGGAAAATGCATTGTAAATCAGGGAAACGGCCCCCACGCCGATGATGATAATCAGGATGGTCAGCATGCCGCTTAACATTCCCTGGAAGGATTCGTTTCCGGAAATTCCCATCCATTTCAGGACACTGCTGTTTTCCTGCATATATGCTTCATCCTGGTATTTCTCCATAAATTGGAACGCATCTGCCGGATGTCGGAGCTCCACATACAACTGATTGATCTTCTGCTCCCCGCCTCCTTTTCCGATAAAAGCATCCATCCCCGCACCGCTTCGCTGGGTATCACCCCAGTGTTCCAGAAATCCGGTGACGGTAAACTGACGCACTTCCCTCTGCCGGAAGGTTTCTGTCATCTTTAGATTCTCGTCAAACTGGATGGATGTATTAAACATCAGACTGTTTCCATTCTCATCGATCCTGTCCCCTACCGGGAAGGTCACCGTATCGCCGATCCGCACTTCCTGTCCATTTTGCTGCAGACCGCCCTGAACGATGATTTCATTTTCGTTTTCCGGAAGTCTTCCCTGTGTCAGTTTCACAGAAAGCATATCCGCAGCCTTTTCATCCATCGTCTGAAGATACAGATAGTTTCCAAAGAGATCCTGGTCATTTTCCCCGATCTTTGCATATCCGATCTCGGAGATAACCGAAGCATCCTTTACTTCTTCATCCTGCTGTATCTTTTGAACCTGCTCCTCAGAAAGTCCTTTGGCCGCCACATGCCAGCTTCCATCCGTCTGTACCGCATAGTCATACATATATCTCTGAAGACTGATTCCCAGTGTGATGACAGCCGAAATCATCGCTGTCGCCAGAATCACTCCAATGATTGTGACAATAGTCCTGGCCTTGTTCTGTTTCATGGTCCGGTTGGTGATCGTTGCAAAAATACTCATGAGCGGATCACCTCATCTCTGACGATTCTCCCATCTTCCAGGGTGATAATCCGGTCTGCCTGAAGGGCAATGTTCTCATCATGTGTGATGACCAGCATCGTCTGGTCATAGGCCCGGTTGGAATACCGGAGAAGATTCATGATCTCCTTACTGTTTTCCGAATCCAGATTTCCTGTAGGTTCGTCCGCCAGCAAAATGGCCGGAGCGTTTAGAAGCGCTCTTCCGATGGATACCCGCTGCTGCTGCCCTCCGGAAAGCTGGTTTGGCAGGTGGTAAATCCGGTCCTTCATATTCAGAATCTCAATAAGTTCGTCAAACCGCTTCTGGTTGACCTTTCTGCCGTCCATCAACACCGGAAGAGTCATGTTTTCTTCCACGTTGAGCACCGGAATCAGGTTGTAAAACTGATAGATGATACCTACCTGCCTCCTGCGGAAGATGGCAAGAGCATCCTCTTTCTGGGCATACACATCTTTTCCATCTACATAGACTTTCCCGGATGTAGGACGGTCCACCCCACCGATCAGATGAAGAAGCGTTGATTTTCCGGATCCGGAAGATCCGATAATAGAGACAAACTCCCCTTTTTCTACCGAAAAAGACACTCCATTCAGTGCATGGACTTCATTTTCCCCTTTTCCGTATACTTTTGTCAGATTTTCTATTTTCAGAATTTCCATTCCTTTTCCTCCTCTTACTTTCTGAACATAAGTATACCCGCCCAGCATGACACCCGAATGACTTTTTCATAACAATTTTGTCACTTTACCGGTTTTCATAAAACCGAATAAGAAACACCGATCCACCTTCTTTTGCGTTCTTGGCGGTAATCACCGCCTTTTCCTGGGAGAGAATACTCCTGGAAAGGGAAAGGCCAATTCCGAAATTCTGATGTTCTGACATTCTTCCCTTGTAAAACCGTTCAAAAATATGGGGCAGATCCTTTTCATCAATCCCTGTTCCGGAATCCTTGACGGAAATCTCCGTGTAGAGTGGATTTTCTTCCCATGCAATCCGGATCGTACCGCCGGTTGGAGTATGTTCCATACAGTTTTTCAGGACATTTCCAACCGCCTCTGTGGTCCACGCCTCGTCCCCGTAGAAATAAGCGTCTTTCGGTCCTTCGAAAACCAGCTTCTGTTCCCTTAGTTCCATTGGAATTTCCAGTGGTTCCACCACTTCTTTTACAAAGGGCTCTACCATGATCTTCTTCCGCTCCAGTGTGACCGCCCCCGCATCCAGTTTGGATAATTTCAAGAGGGCCAGAATCAGCCATTCCATTCTCTGAAGCATTCCGGTCATCTCCCGGCAGATCTTTCTTTTTTGCTCCTCTTCGATCTTTGGATTTCGAAGTCTCTCCACCATCAGGTTTACGGAAGTCAGAGGCGTCCGGATCTGATGGGAGATATCCGCCAGCGCATCCGCCAGATATCTCTTTTCCCTCTTCAACTGGTCATTCTGTTCCCGAAGCCGCACAGTCATCTTGTAGATTTCATCTTTCAGAATCTCAAGATCCCCTTCCCGGTATTCACCAAGTTCCAGCCGGTCCTCCCCGTGGAGAATCCGGTCGATCCTCTGGGTCAGCCGCTCCACATCTTCGTACCGCCGCTTCAGGCAGATCCAGAAAACGGACAGCAGCACCAGTCCTTCCGCCGCCAGATAACAGACCGGATTTCCTCCTGCCGCCAGAAACAGCACGCACGCCGCGGCCATAACTGCCAGAAATACCAGTACATAGTTTCCGATTTCCCGGTTTCGAAACAGCTTCATCTCTTATCCCTCCATCTTGTATCCAAGTCCCCGGACCGTTTTAATGATTTTCGGATCCTGAGGATTGTCTTCAATTTTTTCCCTCAGTCTTTTGATATAGACGGTCAGCGTATTGTCATTGACATATTCTCCCGCCATATCCCAGATCTCCTCCAGAAGCATGGAACGGGACATGACCATGCCCCGGTTCTGGAAAAAGACGAGCAGCAGACGGTATTCCAGTGCGGAGAGAAACACTTCCTCTCCCCTTTTTGTCGTAGTTCCCTTCACCGGATCCACGCAGAGGTCCTGGCAGATGAAAAGCTTCTGCTTTTTTCCAGTTCTTCTGAGCACCGTCCGCATTCTGGAGACCAGTTCCCTTGGCCGGAAGGGCTTGCTGATATAGTCATCCGCACCCATCTCAAGCCCGGTCACCACGGAAAACTCGTCATCCAGCGCCGTCAGAAAGATGATCGGAATCTCATAGCGGGATTTGATCTGGGTGCAGGCACTGTACCCGTTTCCCTGTGCCAGCGTAATATCCAGAAGAATCAGGTCAAACTCCTGTCCTTCCAGAAGTTCCATTGCCTTCTCCTGTCCATCGGCACACTGTACCTCAAAGCCTTCCGTCTTTAAAAATTCTGTCAGATTCTCTACGATCAGCCGGTCATCTTCCACCAGCAGCACCTTTGTTTCCTGCATATCTGCCCTCTCCTTTCCATCCTGTCTGTCTTCCGTTCATTCTGTCTTCATTAAACAGGATCACCGTGGAAAAGTCAATTCCCGCCAACTTTTTCTTGACTGTTTCCGATCGTTTTGCTATTCTGTTCTGAGAAAGAAATACAGACTTACCGCCGGGTAATCAAGCGTTGGATTTTGTATCGTAGGCCTTTGAAGATACAAAATGTCAGCGCTTTTCTTTTTGTCTTTTCCGGCATGGAAGTCTGAAACTACAGGAGGGTTTTATGACAAAAAACAGACCATTTCAGGATTTTATCCGATATTCCTTTTTCAGCATTATGGGTATGATTGCCATTTCCTGCTATATTCTTGCTGATACCTTTTTCGTGGCCCAGGGACTTGGGACAAACGGTCTTGCCGCCCTGAATCTTGCCATTCCGACCTACGATTTCATTCATGGAACCGGACTGATGCTCGGTATGGGAGGCGCTACCCGGTTTTCCATTCTGAAAAGCCAGAATAATCAGAAGGGAGCCGATACGATTTTTACGAATACCGTATATCTGGGGATCTTTTTCTCAGTGATTTTCATGTTGGGAGGGCTGTTCTTCTCCGGTTCTCTGTCAAGGCTCCTTGGCGCCAATCAGAATACCTTCGAAATGACAAACACCTATCTGCGTGTAATGATGCTGTTTTCACCGGCTTTTATTTTTAATGATATTATTCTCTGTTTCGTAAGAAACGACGGCAATCCAAGGCTGTCCATGATTGCAACTGTGTGCGGAAGTCTGTTCAATGTCGTATTTGACTATCTTTTTATCTTCCCCTGCGGTATGGGAATGCTTGGTGCGGTTCTTGCCACCGGATTTTCTCCGGTTGTCGGACTTGTCATCATGTCCCCACACTGGCTTGGAAAGAATCGAGGATTCCATTTCCGGAAACTCGCTCCGGATTCAGATTCTATCCGTACCAACATTGCCCTTGGATTTCCGTCCCTGCTGTCCCAGATCAGCGCTGCGATTGTCATGATCGTATTTAATATGCTGATTCTTGGCCTGGAAGCCAATACCGGGGTGGCCGCCTACGGAGTCATCGCCAACATTTCCCTTGTGGTACTTTCCTTCTACACCGGCATCGCCCAGGGAATCCAGCCTCTCGTCAGTCATTCCTATGGACGAAATGAAACGGAGGGCATTCGGCGCTTCCTACGCTATGCCATGGTTTCCATGGTCATCCTGTCCGCATTGATGTACCTGATTCTTTTTGTCTTTTCGGATCCGATCGCATCTGCGTTCAACAGCGAACACAGTGCAAAGCTTCAGGAGATTGCGGTTACCGGACTGAAGTTATATTTTACATCCCTTGTGTTTGCGGGATTCAATATCATTCTTTCGATGTACTTTACTTCCATTGAGAAGGCACTTCCGGCGCAGATCATCTCTCTCCTGCGGGGACTGATCCTGATTATTCCGGTTGCCTTTCTCTTTGCAAAACTCTGGAATATGACAGGGGTCTGGATGTCTTTCCCTGCCACAGAGCTTGTGACAGCGATTGTTGGAGTGGTACTGTATTTCATTTATAAAAACCGGCTGTATAGAAGATAAAAACGGTTCTAATCTTTACTTTGGGATAAAGCAGACATAAAACAGGCATAGAGATTGAACTCTATGCCTGTCTTTTATTTACAGACTTCAAATACGCGCAGCTCCATGCTTTCGTTTAATCATCGACATTATGGCTTTTATCTTCCAGAATGTGAGAAAAAAGCATAATTACTTTCCAAATAATGACAGCCGCTAATACCGGCGCTGCTAACCCCAACACCATATCGCTATATCTCTGAATGTCGATCAGTACCTTAACGTAACCTTCTATTTCCTTATAGAGCGCCCATCGATTTACAGCCCAGGTTGAAAGATAACTCATGTAGTATAAAACGAGGATACCGATTAAACATATTTTTATAATATTTTTTTCCTTTTTCATGTTCATACCAACACCTACTTTCTCCTGAATTTCAAATAAGTCCAGACTATTTTTTTGATAACTTCTATCTTTTTTATAAATTATAACATTTTTTTGCGTATCGTCCAATAATTTCTGGATATTTTTATTTAACAGTTACTGTCAAGTAATCGTTGGCAACTTTCTAATATCCAGCCATATGAAGCAGTCTTTTCCATCTTTCTTCGGTGCCTTTGCTGACATCAGAATCTCTCCCTCTTCACACAGACCAGATACAAAATCGCCAAAATCGACATTTGTCGACCTTGGCGATTTTTTAAGTGGATTTTTATATTTCTTTGTTCTATTGAAAAGAAGGAAAATCTGTAATTAATGGATGTGTTCTCTTTTACGGGAACGGCGGGAATACGATATAAATCGTAACAGCAGTTACAAGAATCATAATTCCCAGCAAAGGGAGGGTGTATTTCAAAAATTTGACAGGATTATAGTTTCCGAGGCTGAATGCAAAGGCACAGGTTACACTTCCGCTTGGGAAGCAGAATGCGTAGAACCCGGAAATCATACATGCTGCCATCAGGCTTCGTGGATCCATTCCTGCGGCAAGGGCTACCGAAGCTGCAATGGATGTCATGACAGCCTGTGTTCCTGTATTGGACAGGAACGTGGTCAGGATAGCTGTGAAGATACAGCAGAGCAGGATAACGATGAATCCGTTGTCTGTCCAGCTGATCAGCGGGAGAAGAAGTTCTCCGATCAGATCCGCCGCACCGCTTCCTGTCAGGGCTGCTGTCACTGCCAGAATTCCAACGTACAGCCAGGATGTATCGCTGGCAATATTGGTGATCAGTTCCTTTGGAGAAAGGATCTTCGTAAATCCAAGCAAGCAGACCGCTGCTGCTGGAATCATATACATCATATCTCCAAGATGGGAGTTAAAAATCATAACCAGAATCACTATGGCAAACAGAACATACACCAAATATTCCTGCCATTTTTTCAGAGTACTTTCTCCCACTCCGGATACACGGATTTCTTCTGACAGTGTTCCCGTAGCGGAATCAGGCATCTTTTTCCACATAAAGAAAATATAAATACACGTTACAATGATCGTTGGAATCCGAAGTTTAAACAGATCTCCAAACTTCATCAGATAGTTTGGATCATTCACTACTCCGGATACATAGGTATTTAACAGAAAATCCTGTGTTGCCCCTACTCCAAGAGGTGCTGCGTACACGCAGGATGCTACGATAGCCATCAGCGGAATTACCATTTTGGACGGTTTTACGCCGCTTTCTTCCGGAAGATACTGAAGGAATGTGATGGTCAGCGCAATGGAGACCATATCCGGAAGCACTGTATTCATAATCAGGAATACGATGATGATTCCTGCCACAAGCATTCCATTTCTTTTACCATCAAAGATCCGGAACAGTTGGCTGATTTTCTGCGGAAAGCTCGTTTTCTGTAACGCCGCCGTCATGGTAATCATAACCGCGATCAGAATGACAGAAGAATTGGAAAAACCGGCAAAGGCTTCCGGTATGGTCAGTACGCCTGTCATAACCAGGACAACCGCACAGGCCATGGTAATCAGTCCAAAGGAATATTTTCCCTGTAAAAACAGAGCTGCCATTACGATCACAACGGCAAATGTGACTATTATCTCAAAACTCATATTCTACCTCCTCGTCTTTTTCTATGTCAGAATGTAATCACCGCTTTGATCGCTTTTCCTGACCTTGCGTCCTCAAATGCCTTCAGCGCATCTTTGTATTTGTATACATGGATGATTTTTTTCAGGTCATCCTGGATCTGTTCCATCATAAATACTGTAGCGGAACTGCCGTCCGTTCTCAGATTCAGTGTCGGTCCTTTTGCTCCAACAATCGTCAGTTCCTTCCGGAAAATCGGAAGTGGATCAAATCCCTGGATGGTTCCATGATAGACTCCTGCAGCCACAATGCGTCCTCCCGGACGAACGATCTGCAATGCGTCCACCAGAACCTGATGTGCTCCTGTCGCTTCCACAACCACATCCGGTCCTTTTTCTCCGCAGATCGTGCGGATCACGTTTCTGCCTTCCTCATCATTTCCCACGACTGCATCACAGATTCCCGTACATCTTGCGCTCTCCTGCCGGTCCGGATTCTGATCTACAGAGATGATCGCTCCGGCTCCAAGTTTCTTGAGGATAATGGCCGTTATCATTCCCATCGCTCCGAGCCCAAACACTACCACATTGTCTCCCGGCCTGATCGCCGCCTGCATTGCGATATGATAGGCACAGTTCGTCGGTTCCAAGAGAGAGGCGGTAATATCATCCAGCGTCTCCGGAATCGGACTTAAGAACCTGTAGTCCTCTGTACTTCTCACCAGTGTCTCCTCTGTAAAGCCTCCCGGCAGCAGTGCATCGTTCATACTTCTGCAATAATTCGGCATACCGTTCCTGCAGTTCCAGCATCTGCCGCACGTTCTGGATAATTCACTGGCCACCCGATCTCCAGGCTGAAAATCGTTGCAGTCCGGGGCTGTTTCCACAACAATGCCCGAAAATTCATGTCCGAAATAGCGTTCCCGGCTTCTGTCTCTTGTTCCGTTCATCAAGGCAAGGTCGCTTCCGCAGATGCCGCAGGCTTTCACCTGGACTTTTACCATTCCGCTCTGCATTTCAACGGAAGATGCATCTGTCTGGAGCTGCAGTTCGCCTGACTCAAGTAATGCTATTGTTCTCATTCTCTGTTCCACTCCTTTCTGTCTGATCCGTTTTACTTTCTGTAGGCTTTCAGCAGTTCCCTTGCATCCACGCCGGCACGCATCCAGTCAGACGGCACGTCTGCCTCGATCGTAAGTGTTCCGTCATATCCTTTCAGCTGCTCAAAAAACGGAGCATAATCGTAATCATCATTCACATTCGGATAGTTTCTCTCCGGATAGGAAGTCGGATAATCGATATGTACATGATGTACCAGTTCTTTGTATGTCACAACGTCCTCAAAAGGTTCCCCTGACCAGACAAAGTGTCTGAGATCCGCCATTGCAAACAGATTCGGCATATCTGCTTTTGCAATCACTTCCGCGGCCTGGGGTAGCGTATTGATATAGTTGGAGTATTTCGGACCGAGAGGTTCAATCAGAATATCCTGTCCGTTTTCTCCTGCAATCTCACACAGCATACGGAGAAACCGGATAAAGGCATCCTCTCTTTTGATACTGTCTTCATCGATCAACTGCCTGGCTTTTCCATTTCCAAACAGGATCTGACGGATTCCGAGCTGTCCTGATTTTTTGCAGGTAGATTTCAGATAGGACTCCAGATCCGTCTCCTTGAAATCCGGCCGGAAGAATAAAGGCTCTGTAATCGGCAGAATTCGGGCTCCGTTCGGAATCGGGAATGCTGCTTCTTCCACATGCCGGCAAAACGTATCGAATGCCTTCTCGTCCAACTGCTCGATCTCCGGCATATCCAGCTCCGCATAATCAAAGCCGGCTTTTTTTATCTCGTCATAATCTTTTATAAAACCAAATCCACCAAGTTTCATTCCATATCCTCCCTTATTTCAATACGTCCAGACTGTCCGGGGCGAATCCCTGGAAGTCCCGTTCTCTGAGAAGCTCCTGTACTTCTAAGAGAACAGGAAGACTGGTAATCGCTCCCATACGGGAAACCGTAATGGCTGCCGTGTGTCCTGCGAACGCAAGCGCCTGTTCCTTGGAAAGTCCGGCAGTCAGTCCTGTACAAAATGCCGCAACAAAGGAATCTCCAGCCGCAGTAGGATCAGCGGCTTCCGGCATTTTGACACATGGGGAATGAAGCACTCCTTCACTTCCAGATAATACTGCTCCGTTTTCTCCCATGGTAATAATCAGATTCTCTACGCCTCTCTTGTGAAAATATGCAGCCGCCTCTTTGACGTCCTCCTCCTGCAGGCCGCCTTCTGTCCGGATCTTATGACCGGAAAGGGATGCGGCTTCGTGTTCATTTGGCGATAAATAGGAGGTACAGGAAAGCAGCCTGTCTGAAATTTCCGCCGCAGGAGCCGGATTTACCATTACCGGAACCCCTGCCTCATGCGCCCATTCTGCTACCTGTTCCACTACCGGCATCGGAATTTCAAACTGGAGAATCACAATGTCATAGTCCCGGATCCCTTCCTTCAACCAGGAAAGCTCTTCCGGACGAATCGTAAAGTTTGCCCCAGGACAGACTGTGATCCGGTTCTGTGTTCCGTTCTCCTTCTCTTCCAGCATGATCACTGCCGCTCCTGTTGCCTCATGTTCATCCGTCAGGATATGGGAAACATCCACGCCCGATTCTTCTGCTGCCTTCAGAAGCTGCTTTCCAAACTCGTCATGTCCGACTTTTCCTGCCATGGTAACCTGGGCTCCCAGCCGTGCGCACTGCACTGCCTGATTCAGTCCCTTTCCTCCGGGAGCGGTCTGAAAGTTTCCTCCGATCACAGTCTCTCCCGCACCAGGCAGACGCTTTGCGGATGCAGTCACATCCATGTTGAGACTTCCCACAACCAGGATTTTTGGTCTTTTCAGCATATTTCAAGCAGCTCCTTCCTAGTTTACTTTTTTTGCGGCTTCATTCATCTCGTCCAGAATCTGGCGGACCGTACTCATTTCCTTAAGGGACGCACGTGGTGTCCTTCCGTTGACAAAATCCTCCAGGGAAGTTCTGGCAAAAATCGGATAGTAGACATCACTGTCCGTACTCATCGGAATGCGGACCACTTCTTTTCCGTATTCCCGCGCCTCCAGGCAGTTTTCCGCAAGTGTATAATATCCGTTTTCTGTCACGATGCACCATCTGTTCTCTCTTTTACTTTCCTCGTCCATCGGATATGCATATCCGGTTTCCAGTACGAGAGATGCTCCATTGGACATCTGAAGAAGGGATGATCCGTAAATCTCGATATCGTAATCCTCATTGTACTGATAGGATGAGGCCAGTACCGACGCCCGGTCTGAATCCGTCAGATACAATGCCATATCAAGAAAATGTACACCAAGATTGGTCATGCATCCGCCTCCGGCTGTTTTTTCAGACAGCATCCACGGGGAGGATACCAGATATCTGGAAGGAGGTCCTGCAATAAACCGGTAGCTCATGTGAATGATTTTACTGTTCAAAATGGATTCTTTCAGTTTTGCCACCGTATCACTGTAACGCCATACGAATGGAACTGCACAGAATGCATCCGCTTCCTGGGCTGCCTTTGCAATCTCCGCTACTTCCTGTTCGTTCATTCCCATCGGTTTTTCGATGGAAAACGGAATCCTGCGCCGAATCAGTTCCAGCGCCAGATCTTTCATCTCGTTATGAGGTGCGAAAGCGAATACAAAGTCTACTTCTTCCTGATCCAGCAGTGCTTTCCAATCCCCATATACCCGGCATCCAAACGGTTCCGCCAGCTTTTGAGCCAGTTTTGTATCCGGATCACTCATTGCTACAATGGTATTTTCCGGAATTCCCGGAAAATATAACGGCACATGCCAGTGGCTGACGCCGAGAAACGCGATTTTCAAGTCATTGATTGTCATAATACCCTCTCCTTCCTCTGGTATAATCGTTCTATCGTACTAAATTTCAGGCAGAATTTTGCGAAGATAGTCAATGGATTTTTTCATTCCGATGGACGCGTCCGGGATATCCGCCGGATGCCATCTTCTTTCGTACTCCAGTGACAGCCAGTCTTCATATCCGTGTGCTTTCACCTCTTTGAGGATTTCCGGCCACGGCAGAATTCCTTCTCCTACGATTCTTGTGTATACATTCCGTTCTGACTCGTCCGGATGAGAAACATCGGAAGATTTGAATTCCGTATTTCCTTCATGGAATACAAGGTCTTTCACATGCATATATCCGATCAGACCGCTCTGAAGGGCAATGGCTTCCTTGTAGTCTTCCCCTCCGGTAAAGGTCAGGTTCGCCTGGTCATATAAGATTCGCACATGATCACAGTCAATGTCTTTGATCAGATCTGCACTCTGGCGTGCTGTCAGTGTCATCGTGTTAAAATGGTTTTCAATGGTCAGTGTCACGCCGTGAGCCTTTGCTTTTTCACCCAGATACCGCATCGATTCAATGAGACGGTCTCTCTTTTCTTCCAGATGGTCCGTCTCTCCTGCCGACAGATTGCCGCCGTAGATCCGGATCCGTCCCGCTCCAAGGAAATCGCAGTATTCAATGACCTTCTCGATCCCTTTGATTTCCGCCTGGCGGACTTCTTCATCCAGAGAATTGAATTTGGAATTGTAAGGAGTCAGGCAGACAATCTGAATCCCATGATCCTTTGCACATTGTTTCACTTTCTGCAGCGTATCTTTTCCGCATTCGCACGGGAGACCGGAGCGATAGTCATCCTGTACAACAATTTCCGCTCCTTCGGCTCCAATTTTTGAAAACAGCTCGATTGCCTCTGTCACCGTATATTCCGGTGTTCCCATCGTATGTCCTGCAATTTTAAACATCCGTCCATTCCTCCTTTATTCCATACCCGGTAATCCTGCGCTGATCAGAATCCGGTTCAGCAGTTCATGTGTCTTGTATGCATCCTGAGGGCTGGTCATCGGTGTTTTGTTGTTCCGGATACAGTCAAAGAAATGCCGGATCGCAAAACTGAATCCCAGTCTGTCTTCTGATTTGGCCCATCCCATGGCCAGAGGAGTAAGCTCAGTCGTATGTCTCTGTTCATTGTCCACGATCGTAACGCTTTCCGGCATATGGACATGGACTGTCCGGTTATCGCCGTGCATTTCCAGATTTTCCTCCCACTGTCCGGCACTGCGGTCCGCAATCAGAATTCCGGAAGAACCGTTCTCAAACTCAATCTGAGCTGTGGTAAAGGTTTCGTAATCCCGGTCTGTATACTTGGAGATGGCTTTGACATCCTTTGCTTCTCCACAGAAATACCGCATCAGGTCTACCATGTGGACAGCATTTTCCAGTGTTGCGTGATATTCGGTCTGAGGACGGTTTTTCTGAGCAATCATGACATCCGGCGCCTTGTCTCCCCATACTTTCTTGGCTTCGGTTACAACCGGAGCGTACCGTCTGTTAAATCCGATCATCAGTTTCCGGCCTGTCTTCTCTGCAAGATCTGCAATCTCATCGCAGCTTCTGAGTGTTGTCGCCATCGGCTTTTCACAGTAGGTATCCACTCCATGGCGTAAAAGGAAAGAAACCTGCTCAGCATGCACATCCTTTGGCGTCAGCACAAAGGCACAGTCCAGACCCAGATCTACGAGCTTTTCGATGGAATCTACCGCCTGCTGCACTCCGAAGCTTTTGGCCGCCCGCACTGCGTTTTCGTAATTCTTTGCCATCACACCGACAAATTCGATATCCTCTGTCTGTGCAAGCACCGGTAAAAAGTTATTTTTGGAAACATAGCCGGTTCCGATGACTCCGACTCTTAATTTATCAGCCATTGATCTGTTCCTCCTTCTTATATTCTTCTACAATCTTCTCCAGTTTCTGATATTCTTCCCCGCTCAAAGGACGAAGCGGCGCACGGCATACATCATGTTTGATCACTCCGCGGATCTTAAGCAGTGCCTTCAGCCCCGGAATACCAGGGATGCCTGCCAGCTTCCTGTCCAGTGCCACGATCTGCTCCTGGGTCTCCATGGCTCCTTTCATGTCCCCTTCTCTGAACTGACGGTACAGCCGGGTAAACCGCTCATGGAAGATACTTCCCGGTCCAGTCACCGTTCCGACTCCTCCGGTGATAAGGCACTGAAGGAACAGGCTGTCGCATCCGATCAGAAGATCCGGTTTCCGGTCTGCTTTTTCAAAGTAGTCTTCCACTCTCATCAGATCCGGGCTTGAAAACTTAATTCCCGCAATATTCGGAAATGTATTCATCAGCCGGTTTAAAAGTTCCGGTTTCACATCGTTGGTCGTGCATCCCGGAATATTGTAAATATAAACCGGGAAGTCTTCCGGAAGTGTGGAAATTACATCACTATAATACTGGAATAATGCTTCTTCATCCATCGGGAAAAACGCCGGCGACATGATTCCGATTCCGTCCGCCCCGATCTTCACACTGTGCTGCGCATGAGAAATGGTTTCCGCTGTTGTCATAGCTCCGCACTGAATGAATACCGGAACCCTTCCATGGCTCGTTTCCACCATGATCTGGGCGATACGCTGGCGTTCCTCTTCCGTCAAAAGAAGGCTCTCTCCGTTCGTCCCGTTTGGATACAGGCAGTCCACTCCGGCTTCGATCAGATACTCCGCAAATGCCGCCACACCCTGCTCATCGACTTTTCCATCTTCCGTCATCGGTGTGATAGTTGGAATGACAACACCTTTCATTGATTTTCTCTCCATGATTCGTATCCTCCTTTATTATGATATCTCCTGAAAAAATCATGTAATTGTTTTCATATAGAAAACTTTTATTCTCATTTCAGATCATTCTTTTTGTACACTATTTACACGTTTTTATCTTTTTTATTGTCTGATCGGTACATAATTTTTCTTCTTTTTCTTCGTTTCTTTCATGTAATTGATTACATGAATAATGTAGCACATACGTGCTTATCACGTCAATTGTGGTTTTTTACAAAAACACGATGCTGATTTTATGCACTTTTCCGGTTTGGTTTTTTTGTTTTTGACTTTAGAATTGAAAAATCAGGCAGCAAATGATACACTTTTCATGTAACAGATTACATAAGGAGATGGAAAACTATGGCAACGATCCAAGATGTCGCAAGAGAAGCCGGTGTGTCAACAGCTACGGTATCACGCATCCTTCACAACAGCTCCAACGTTCTTCCTGAAACCCGTGATAAGGTGATGGCCGTCATCGAAAGACTGGACTACCACCCGAATCGTCTTGCACGACAGTTCCGCACTCAGGAGACAGGCAATATTCTGATTCTTGTTCCGGAACTTGAAAATACATTTTACTATGAAATCATATCTGGAATTGAAAGTACCGCAAAAGACAATGGATATCATATCCTGATTGCGGAAACGCATAACGATGTGAAACTGGAAGCATATTTTTTTGAATGTCTCAAACAAAAGCAGGTAGACGGTATCATTACTTTTTCAGCCAGGCTGGAACCAGAGCAGCTGGAACGGCTTTCCAGCCAGTGTCCGTTTATCATTGTCTGCCGCTACTTTGAGGGGATGAATCTTCCAAATGTCGCCATCGACAACCGGAAGGCATCCCGTGATATTACCAATTACCTGCTGAATCTCGGTCACCGCCGGATCTGCTGTCTGGTGGGCAATACGGACATTCCACTGTACCAGGACCGTCTAAACGGCTACATGGATGCTTTAAAGGAGCGGGGAATTCCTGTTCTGCCGGAAATGATCTGTACTGAAAAAGTCACGATTCAGGGCGGATACGATGCAATCGAGCGGCTGGCCGGGGCCGGAATCGATTTTTCTGCCGTTGTGGCATGCGGTGATACTCTGGCAATCGGAGCCATCCGGGCCCTGAAGAACATGGGCCGCAGCGTGCCGTCCGATGCAGCCGTCACCGGATTTGACGATATTGAACTTTCTTCCCTCTACAGTCCTTCTTTGACCACCGTACGGCAGCCGAAGAAACAGATGGGAATCCGGGCTATGGAAAAGCTTCTGGATCTGATTGCCGGGAAAACTCTGATTCACCAGCAGGATATCCTGAATTATGAGCTGATCATCCGGGAAAGCAGCGGAGAGTATATCGGACTGCATTAAATTTCAAAAAACAGGAAGACATTCCATTCTTCGAATGTCTTCCTGTTTTTCTTTTCTATAGCCGCTTATCCTATGTCCAAACGGTCACTTCTTTATTCTTCTGTGCTTTCTTCGTTCTCTTCGGATTCGGAAGCTTCATCTGCTTCTCCCTCTTCGTCGTCTTCCGTCTTTCTGACTTTGGCGATGCTTGCCACGCTTACATTGTCATCCAGATTGATGAGTTTGACGCCGGATGTGATCCGTCCAAGTTTGGAGATGCCGGAGCACTCGGTCCTTATGATGATTCCTTCAGTGTTGATGATCATAATCTCATCGTCTTCATTGACCGCCTTCACGCCGACTACATTTCCTGTCTTTTCGATGATCTTATAGCACTTGATTCCTTTTCCGCCGCGGTTCTGCGGTGCAAATTCATCCATTGCAGTCAGTTTGCCCATTCCTTTTTCCGATACCACAAGGAGATAGTCTCCCTGAATGCTCAGCTGCATGCCGATCACTTCGTCCTGGTCACTCAGGTTCATTCCCCGGACTCCCATGGAAGTTCTTCCTGTCGGGCGGACGTCTGTCTCATGGAAGCGAATACACTGTCCGTATTTCGTCACAAGCAGAATATCCCGTGTATTGTCTGTAGTCTTTACTTCAATCAGCTCATCGTCTTCCCGAAGAGTGATGGCAGCAAGTCCGGTCTTTCTGACGTTTGCATAGTCCATGATCGGAGTCTTCTTCACAAGGCCCTTTCTGGTCGCCATGAAGAGGTACTGTCCTTCCTCGTACTCTTTGATCGGAATGACCGCCGTGATCTTTTCTTCCGGCTGAAGCTGCAGCAGATTGACGATCGCCGTGCCTCTTGCGGTTCTTCCTGCCTCCGGAATCTCGTATCCTTTCAGACGATATACCCTTCCGGTATTGGTAAAGAACATGATATAGTGATGCGTTGAACACAGGAACAGCTCTTCTACATAATCTTCATCCAGAGTCTGCATTCCCTTGATGCCGCGCCCTCCACGGTTCTGGCTCTTGAAGGTATCGGCCGTCATCCGTTTGATGTATCCGAGTTTCGTCATGGTGATAACCACATCTTCTCTTGGAATCAGGTCTTCCGTGGAAATATCGTATGCATCGAATCCGATCTGGGTTCTTCTTTCGTCTCCATATTTTTCACTGATGGCGAGAATCTCTTCTTTGATCACGCCAAGAAGTAAATGTCTGTCTGCCAGGATTGCCTTCAACTCCTCGATCCGCTTCATCAGCTCTTCAAATTCTTTTTCCAGCTTCTCCCGTTCCAGTCCGGTCAGTGCCCGCAGACGCATGTCCACGATCGCCTGTGCCTGTGCGTCAGATAATTCAAAGCGCTCCATGAGCTCGGTCTTTGCAAGCTGTACGGTCTGGGAACCGCGGATAATCTTGATGACTTCGTCAATATTGTCCAGGGCAATGAGCAGTCCCTGTAAGATATGGGCACGCTCTTCCGCCTTGTTGAGATCATACTGCGTCCTTCTTGTAATGACATCTTCCTGATGTCTCAGGTAATGTCCCAGCATATCCAGAAGGTTCATGACCTTCGGCTCTCCGTTTACAAGGGCCAGCATGATGACTCCAAAGGTATCCTGGAGCTGAGTGTGCTTGTAGAGCTGGTTTAAAATGACATTGGCGTTTGCGTCACGTCTCAGCTCAATGCAGATTCGCATACCTTCCCGGCTGGACTGGTCGCTTAAATCCACAATGCCGTCGATCCTCTTTTCCTTGACCAGATCCGCGATCTTGGCGATCAGTCTTGCTTTATTGACCATGTAAGGAAGCTCCGTTACGATAATACGGCTCTTTCCGTTTGCCATAGTCTCGATATTCGTTACGGCCCGTACGACAATCTTGCCCCGTCCGGTGCGGTACGCTTCGCTGATGCCTCTTGTTCCGAGGATCGTCGCCCCGGTCGGGAAATCCGGACCTTTTACGATCTTCATAATATCTTCGATGGATGTCTCTTTGTCCTCCATCTGGTCATCGATAATCTTGACCACCGCCCCGATGACTTCTCTTAAATTGTGCGGTGGAATGTTGGTGGCCATGCCGACCGCGATACCGGACGTTCCGTTTACCAGAAGATTCGGGAATCTTGCCGGCAGTACGACCGGCTCTTTTTCCGTCTCATCAAAGTTCGGCTCAAAGTCCACGGTATTTTTATTGATATCCGCAGTCAGCTCCATGGAAATTTTGCTGAGCCTTGCCTCAGTATAACGCATGGCCGCGGCACCGTCTCCATCCACGGATCCGAAGTTTCCATGTCCGTCCACAAGCGGATAACGGGTAGACCACTCCTGAGCCATATTGACCAGGGCTCCATAGATGGAACTGTCACCGTGCGGGTGATATTTACCCATCGTATCACCGACGATACGTGCACACTTACGGTGCGGCTTGTCCGGACCGTTGTTCAGCTCGATCATGGAGTACAGGATTCGTCTCTGTACCGGCTTTAAACCATCTCTGACATCCGGAAGCGCACGGGAAGCGATGACGCTCATGGCATAGTCGATATACGACTCTTTCATTTTTTTCTCAAGATCGATCTCCTCGACCTTATCAAAGATATTGTCTTCCATTGCTTGTCTCCCTTCCCTATACATCCAGATTCTTTACGTATTTTGCATTTTCCTCGATGAACTCCCGTCTCGGCTCTACTTTATCTCCCATGAGGGTCGTAAAGGTCAGATCCAGTTCGGAGGAAGTCTCCTCATCCATCGTCACACGGATCAGGATTCGCTGCTCCGGATCCATCGTTGTCTCCCAGAGCTGGTCTGCGTCCATCTCTCCCAGACCTTTGTATCTCTGGATCTTGTTGTTCTGGTCACGCCCAACCTCCGCAAGAATTGCGGCAAGCTCCTCATCACTGTACGCATACCAGACTTTTTTATTTTTCTCCAGCTTATAAAGCGGCGGCTTTGCAAGATATACATGGCCCTCCTTGATCAGATCCGGCATAAACCGGTAGAGGAAGGTCAGAAGCAGGGTACTGATGTGCGCCCCGTCCACGTCCGCATCGGTCATGATGATAATCTTGTCATAACGCAGCTTCGTAATGTCAAAGTCTTCGTGAATTCCGGTTCCAAAGGCTGTGATCATAGCCTTGATCTCTGCATTTGCGTAGATCTTGTCCAGTCTTGCCTTCTCCACATTCAGGATTTTACCACGCAGCGGCAGGATCGCCTGGGTAGTACGGTCTCTTGCCGTCTTGGCGGAACCGCCGGCGGAATCTCCCTCAACGATGTAGATCTCACAGTTTTTCGGATCCTTGTCCGAGCAGTCCGCAAGCTTTCCAGGAAGGGACATGCCCTCAAGAGCGGACTTTCTTCTTGTGAGATCACGGGCCTTTCTCGCCGCCTCTCTTGCCCGCTGTGCCATGACGGACTTTTCAATAATATTTTTGGCTACGGCCGGATTCTGCTCCAGGAAAATTTCCAGCTGGGAGCTTACGATGTTGTCCACCGCACCTCTCGCCTCACTGTTTCCGAGCTTCTGCTTGGTCTGGCCCTCAAACTGAGGTTCCGGCAGCTTGACGCTGACGATTGCAGTCAGACCTTCCCGGATATCCTCGCCGCTTAAACTCTGCTCATTTTCCTTGATGAGTTTGTTCTTCTTTGCATAGGCGTTGAATGTCTTCGTCAGGGCATTTCGAAATCCCACGATATGGGTACCGCCCTCCGGCGTGGTAATATTGTTGACAAACCCATAGGTGCTTTCCGTGTAGGAATCATTGTGCTGCATTGCCACTTCCACGTACACATCATCCTTTGTGCCTTCGCAGTAGATGATCTGATCATAAAGCGGCTGCACGCTCCGGTTCAGGTAGCTTACAAACTCCCGGATTCCTCCCTCATAGTGAAAAGACTCTTCTCTTTTCTCTTCCCTGTCGTCTTTCAGGGTAATTTTCAGGTTTTTCGTGAGGAATGCCATCTCGCGGAGACGCTGACGCAATACGCCGTAATCAAAGATCGTCTCCTCAAAAATCGTCTCATCCGGAAGGAACGTAACTTTCGTTCCGGTCTTCTCCGGGTCGCATTCCCCGATTATCGTCAGAGGAGTGACGACCTTGCCCTTTTCATAACGCTGTTCATGGATCTTGCCGTCTCTCCATACATCTACAATCAGCCAGTCTGAAAGCGCATTGACAACAGAGGCACCTACTCCATGGAGTCCGCCGGACACCTTGTATCCTCCGCCTCCGAATTTCCCGCCGGCATGAAGTACCGTAAATACGACTTCCACGGCAGGAAGCCCGGATTTATGGTTGATGCCGGTTGGAATGCCTCTTCCGTTGTCAATGACTGTC
>CAJFMZ010000010.1 GCA_904393575.1 uncultured Sellimonas sp.
TGTAGACATCTTCCAGCTGGTGAGGCGCTTTTCCCCATTTTGGAAGCTGTGCATCGGCATCGTTGGAATGGTACCAGACATTCCATTCGTCAAAAGATAAATGGATTGGTTTCTGCTTTTTCTTTTTTGCCTTGACACAGTCACAAATGGACACTACAGAGGAAATAAACCGGTCCATGCCGACACTTGCCGCCAGGAAATCGGCTGTATCACCGGCTGCATTTCCATAGTATTGATGTAAAGACAGATAATCGATCTGGTCATAGCAAAGATCCAGCACCGTTTCCTCCCAGGAACCAAAGGTCGGCATATCCAGATTGGAACTTCCGCAGGCAACCGTTTCAATAGACGGATCCAGCATTTTCATCAGACGTCCCGTTTCTCCCGCAATCCGCCCATATTCCACGGCTGTCTTATGGCCCATCTGCCACGGCCCGTCCATTTCATTCCCAAGGCACCAGAGCTTAATCTGATGAGGCTTTTCATATCCATGCTTTCTGCGCAGATCACTGTAATACGTGCCACCCTCAAAGTTGCAGTATTCCAAAAGATTTTTTGCATCTTCCGGACCGCGCGTGCCAAGATTGACAGCCATCATAACATCCGTACCGGCCTTTTTGGCCCAGGAGGCAAATTCATTCAGACCGAATTCATTCGACTCGATTACCTGCCATGCCAGATCTGTTTTAGAAGGACGCTGGCTTCTCGGACCGACACCATCCTCCCACCGGTATCCGGAAACAAAATTTCCGCCCGGATACCGTACCACAGGAACATGAAGCTCACGGACCAGATCAAGCACATCCCCTCGAAATCCATTTTCATCGGAAAAAGGACTTCCAGGCTGATAGATTCCCTCATAGACAGCCCGTCCAAGATGCTCTATAAAAGAACCAAAAATACGCTTATCCACATCCCCCACAAGAAAAAATTTATCTACGATGATCTCTGCTTTTTGCATCTGCAAACCTCCTTTTTCATCCACGATCATATATAACCACAGTATACCATAAAAAGAAATCAATGGGGACGTGTACTGATGCACAGGTACACGTCCCCGAAAAAAAACGAAGTCCGACTATTATCTGCTCAGCCTCAGAAACCGGATCAACCGGGAGATCGCCAGGCGGATATAATATATAGAAAATATTTATAGAGTAATAGAGAAACCTGATTTTACACTCTGCGGATCTGCGGCGTATAATAGATATACTATGAAGCTTGTTTAGGAAGAGAAAGGCGGAGCATATATGGAAAAGAAACAGATTTTCTGCGGGATTTGTTCGTCCGCTTGTCCGATGGATGTCTACGTGGAAGAGGGAAAGGTCGTTTCGGTGGAAGGGCACGCGGAGCATGGAAAGAGCCGCGGCCTTTGTGCCAAGGGAGCGGCATCGAAGCAATATCTTTATAATAAGGAACGGATTTTGTATCCGATGAAACGGATCGGCGAGAAGGGAAGTGGGAAGTTTGAGCGGATTTCCTGGGATGAAGCCTATGATCTGATGGCAGAGAATCTGAACCGGGTAAAAGAAGTATATGGGGCCAAATCGGTTGTCTTTTATGCCGGGTATCCAAAGTGGTACCGGCCGGCGCTTCTGCGCCTGGCAAATGCCTTTGGATCTCCGAATTTCTGTACAGAGTCCAGTACCTGTTTTCAGGCCTCTGCCCTTGCGTGGCGGTCGCTTTATGGAAATGGAATCTGTTTTCCGGATCTTGCACATACAAAGACGCTTCTTATCTGGACGAGCAACCTGTTTCATTCCAACACACCGATGGGGAAGATGTTCCGAAGCTTAAAAGAGCGTGGGGTCCGGATCATTGTAGTGGATCCCCGCAGTACCGTTACGGTCAAAGAGGCGGACCTTCATCTGCAGCTGACGCCGGGCACGGACGGAGCGCTGGCGCTTGCCATGGCCCATGTGATTATTGAGGAAGATCTGTACGACAAAGAATTTGTAGAAAAGTACGTTTCCGGATTTGAGGAATATAAAAACTATGTCCGGACATTTACTCCGGAGAAGGCCCAGGAGATTACCGGAGTGGATGCGGATCTGATCCGGCAGGCGGCAAGGATGTACGGGGGCAGCAAGCCGTCCAGCATCCAGTTTTCGGTGTCCACGATTGTCCACCATGTCAATGGATTTCAGAATTACCGGGCAGTATTTTCTCTGATTGCGCTGACCGGCAATTACGATATAGAAGGGGGAAACCGTTCCATGCCAGGACCGGTTTCGCCTTGCAATGAATTTGGAAAGGTTCTCCGATACGACAAGGAGGAAGCCATCGGAGAGAAGGATTTCCCGGTGTGGTTTGATCTTCCGTGTCAGGAAGCCCAGTGTACGAGACTGGCGGATTACATTCTGGAGGAGGAACCCTATCCTCTGAAAGCGGTCTTTGCCATGGGGCTGAATCACCGGATGTGGCCGCAGCCGGAGGTCATGCAGAAAGCACTGGGAACACTGGATTTCTATGTCAACATGGAGCTTTTCTGGTCAGATTCTTCCAGGATGGCGGATCTGGTACTGCCTGCCTGTACGACCTTTGAGCGGGAGGAAGTCAAGACGCTCCGGGGAGGCAGGTTTGCTCTGAATCAGCGTGCGGTGGAGCCGCTTGGGGAGGCAAAGAACGATATTGAGGTGATCATAGAGCTGGCACGGAGAATGGGACTTGAGGATGAAGTCCTGACGTCCGGATACGAGTCTTATATGAACTATATTCTGGAGCCATCCGGGCTGACGCTTGAGGATCTGCGAAGAAATCCGGAAGGTGTAAAGGGAAAGGTTGTATTCGGGCCGAAGGTGAAAACCTACGAGGAGGAGCCCTTTCATACGCCATCCGGCAAGATTGAGTTCTGGTCGCAGGTTCTGGAGAAATACAGGGACAGCAGAGGATATGAACCGCTGCCGGTCTACCGGGATTTCCGGGAGCAGACTCAGGTGGACACCAAAGCGTACCCGTTGATTCTCAATACCGGCGCCAGAAAGCCTCAGTTTTTTCATGCAAGGCTGTACCGTCTTCCATGGCTTTCGAGTCTGGAAGTCAATCCGATGGTAGAGATTCATCCGGACGATGGAGCAAAGTATGGAGTACTGGAGGGAGACCAGGTAAGGGTCACGTCGCCGGCAGGAGAAATGGAAGGGACGGCGGTCTATTCGAGAAATGGAAGACCGGGCGTCGTCTATCTCTATCATGGAAATAAGAAGGGTGAGGCGAACAATCTGATTGACCGGAATTATCTGGATCCTTATACAGGATTTCCTGGTTATAAAAGTTATTTTTGTAAGATAGAAAAGGCAGGGGAGGTGGCAGAACATGGCATATCAACTGAAATTTGATCCCAAAAAATGTGTAGGATGCTATGCCTGTCATACGGCGTGTCTGGATGCGCACCATGGTGCGGATGAGATTCATGCCAGGAGTTACCGGGGAATTCAAAAGGTGACAGACGAGGAGAAGGGATGTACTTATGAGATCTGTCCGGGATGTACCCACTGCGGCATCTGTGCGGAGGTCTGTCCCACAGGAGCACTTTTTCGAGATGGAAAGTACGGGCTGATCCTGACAGACAAAGAGCGGTGTATCGGCTGTAAAGCCTGTGAACGTGCCTGCCCGAACCATGTCGTTTATGTTGATGAGAACAACAAAGTACAAAAATGCGACGGCTGTATTGACCGGCTGGAAGAAGGACGGGAACCTGCCTGTGCGGCGGTCTGCCTTCTGGACGCCATTTGGATGGAGAAACAATAGATGGAAGCAAAGAGAAGCGAGATAGCCGGATATATCCTTGCAGGGGGAAAGGGAAGACGAATGGGGGGATGTCAAAAGCTGTACCTGCGCTGGCAGGGACGGTATGTGGCGTGCTGGACCATGGATGCACTGGACATGCTGGATGTATGGTATCTTTCGGTGGCGCAGATTCCGGAAGAACCTGTGGGAGAGGCCGGCTGGATTCGGGATCTCTTTCCGGATCTGGGACCGCTTGGAGGAATCTTAAGCGGTCTTTTGCTGTGCCCGGAGAAGGCGCTGTTTGTTGTCCCGTGTGATCTTTTGGGACTGGATGGAGAGATGGCACAAAAGATGATGGAGGAATATCATCGGACAGGGAGGCCGGTGTTCCTTCGGACGAAAGAAGGAGTGGAGCCGTTTCCGGGTATTTATACGAAAGAGATGATTCCGGTCATGGAGCGTCAGCGACGGGAAGGAAACTACAGAATGAAGCGTCTGTTTGAGACAGACGAGGCAGAGACCTATTCCTTTCTGGACGGTACAATGCAGATGAAAACACTGATCAATCTAAACACAGAAGCAGAATACGAGAGACTTCAAAGGAGGAACGATGGCAGCGGGGAAGGTAACGGTAAAGGAGGCCCAGGAACTCATCCGGAGAGTGGCCGCTAAAAAACAGGAGACGGATGAGGCAGTGCTCTGGGAAGCAGGTGGAAGAGTACTGGCGGAGGATCTGCGGGCAAGGTTCAGCCACCCGCCCTTTCCAAGATCCCCTTTGGACGGCTATGCGGTGCAGGCACAGGATCTGAAGGATGCGGGACCGGACGGGCCGGCCTGTCTGCAGGTGACAGAGAAGGTCTGCGCCGGACAGTGTTCCAAAAGACGTCTGAAGCCGGGAGAGGCCGTGCGGATTATGACAGGGGCGCCGATCCCTGCGGGGGCGGATACGGTAGTCCGGCAGGAAGATACCGATTACGGTGAACGTGAGGTGCGGATTTATAAACGGCAGGATGCCTATGACAATTATTGCCCCGAAGGAGAAGATTTCCGGGAAGGAGATGTGTTGATCCAACAGGGTGCAAGGATGGACGCCGTTCGGATTGGAATTGCGGCTTCTGCCGGATATAGCCGGATCCGGGTCCGGAAAAAGGTGCGGACAGCCGTTCTGTCCACGGGGACAGAGCTGTGTGCGCCGGGAATGCCGCTTGGAGAAGGACAGATCTATGATTCCAGCCTGTATCTGATTGCGGAGCGGGTCCGGGAACTGGGAGGAGAACTGGTCATGGCGGAGAGGGTGCCGGATGAAGAGCAGGCACTGAGAGCGTATCTGAGGCGCGCGAAGACGTGCGCAGATCTGGTGGTGACCACGGGAGGCGTATCGGTGGGAGAAAAGGATCTGGTCCGAAAGGCTCTGGAACAGGAGGGGGCCAGGTTTTTATTTGACCGGGTCCTGGTAAAGCCGGGATCTCCGACTACGGCGTCCATCCTTGGAACGACACTGGTTTTCAGTCTGTCCGGCAATCCTTTTGCGGCAGCGGTTCATCTGGAACTTCTTGTGCGGACTGCGACTGCTTCCTTTCTGGGGTGCGAAGAGACGGCCCCTTCTGAAAAGGAAGGAATCCTGATATCCGAGTTTCAGAGACCGTGCAGGACCGACCGGTGGATTCGGGGAAGAGAGGAGTCCGGAAGGATCTGGATCCCGGAGACAAAGGAAAAATCAGGTATCCTAAGCTCCATGGAGGGCTGCAGCTGTCTGGTGAAAATTGAGAAGGACCGGGAACGGATTGCAAAAGGAGAAAAGGTATGGTATATCAGAATATAAAGGTACATCCGGTTCTGTTTGGAATCGCCGGCTGGAAACATTCCGGGAAGACGACGCTGATGGAAGCGGTGATCCGGATTCTTACAGAAAGAGGATGGAAAGTGGCGGCTGTCAAGCACGACGGACATGATTTTGAGCCGGACCGGGAAGGGACGGACAGCTGGCGGTACTATCAGGCCGGAGCATGCGGATGTGCCGTCTTCTCATCCAAACGTTTTCAGGTGGTAAAGACAAAGGAGGATCCCGGACTGGAGGAGATGGCCGGCTTTTTTCCGGAGGCGGATGTCATCCTTGTAGAAGGGATGAAAGGGGCGACTCATGAAAAAGTCTGGTGCACTGCCCCGGATGAGCTTCCGGATCCTCGGAAACTGGCGGACCGGATTGAAGAAAAGATACGAGAAGGAAGGAGCAGAAAGATGGAAATAGAAACACTGATGGAGAAGATCCTTCTTCCGGACGAAGGAAAGACATGTGTCCGGACCTATTCCATGACGGAAGCGGCTTATCAGAGCTGGAAAGAGTTATTTTACAAGGATACGGGTGCATTCTTTGAGGAGATGGGCAGAAGGACGGATCAGGAGCAATGCTGCCTTTCTTTGTATGTGCGGATGGCGGCGGACCTTTATCCGGAATATGTAAAGCAGAGCATTTCTGATCAAGTCTATTTTGATACCTTTTCGGATATCACGATCTGGTACGGGCACTGCCTGAGGGAGAAGGGAATTCCGGGACTTGCGGAGATCCGGTGGCTGGCTCTTCCCCTTCAGATGAAGCTTTTCCGTCTGGGACGGCTGCAGTTTGAGCCGGATCCAGAGAAGAAGATTCTCCATGTACACATTCCGGAGGGAGAACCGCTTCTCGATGAGGCGTGCGGGAAATCCTTTGAGGAGGCAGACCGCTTTTTCGGACCGGAGTATACGATGTATGACTGTGAGTCCTGGCTGCTTTCGCCAAAGCTTCGGAAGCTTTTGAAGCCTGAGAGCAACATTCTGAAATTTCAGAACCGGTTTCAGGTGGAAAAGATCGTCTACCCGTTCCGGCAGGCGGAAGAAAGAGTGTTTGGAGCGATTCGGGAAGACAAGGAACATTACCCGGAACAGACCAGCCTGCAAAGAGCAGTCAAACAGATGGTTCTGTCCGGAGAAGACGTTGGGATCGGATATGGGACAATTCATAGAAATATTCTATAAATGGCGTGGTTTATTTGCAATTACAATTTGCTTCTCCTTCCTGTAACTTAGTATAGTAATAATGGACAAGACAGTACAAAAGGAGGAACATTATGAAAAGAAAAGCAGCGGCAGCGCTGGCTCTGCTTCTGACCGTTTCCATGCTCGCAGGATGCGGATCCGACAGCAGCAGCGACGGAGACAAAGACAGTAAAAGCGGAAAGACGACATTGACATTCTGGTGCCACCAGAATGAGCCATGGGTAAAATCTTATGAGGCTATGGCGGAAAAGTTTGAGGAGGAGCATTCTGAATATACAGTGGATGTTCAGGATTATCCATATGAAGTTTATAATGAAAAGATTCAGACAGCAATCACATCCAGCACGGCAGGACCGGATATCATTGCCGTGTGGGGCGGGATGGCTCCGAACTTTATCGGAACGGATGCTCTGTCCGAAGTCCCGGAGGATCTGGCCAAAGAGCTGGATGAAGATTATATGGAGCCGACCGTAGGAAGCTACAAAAAGAACGGCAAATACTATGGGGTTCCGATGGAATACAACCTGGAGTATGGCGGAATGATCGTCAACAAGAAGCTCTTTGACGAGGCAGGACTTTCCTACCCGACAACATGGGCAGAGCTTCGGGATGTTTCCAAGAGCGTTTCCGTACAGAACGGAGACATCGTGGAGATGAAGGGATTTGAAATGTTCGATACAGACTCCCTGATCTGTAATTATCTCGCCATGATCCTTCAGCAGGGCGGCCACTATCTGGAGGAAGACGATTCGGTCAACTTTGCGACGCCAGAGGGTGTTACAGCCATGAACGAAATTCTCAGTATGATCCAGGATGGAGAATGTGATCTGACACACCTGACAGACGGACAGTACTGCTTTAATGATGTATACCAGGATAAAGGATACATGGCTTCCGTAGGATCCTGGGCCATCGGAGAAGGAACAGACACCTATGGACTGGAATACGGCACCGATTTTGAATATGTAGCGGTACCGCAGTATGGCAGCCAGATGGCATTTGCCTCCGAGACAGGATGGGGACTCATCGTTCCGGAAAACAGCGCAAACAAAGATGCGGCATGGGAATTCGTTTCTTTCTTCAGCGAGCCGGAAAATCTGGTAGAGCACAATATCGCATGCAGCCAGCTGCCACCAAGGAAATCGCTTCTGACCAATGAGACGTATATTGAAAAGATGCCGCAGGTGGAATTCCTTCTGGACATTCTTCCAAACGGACAGTGGATGGGGCCGTACAATACTTCTGACATGAGAGAAATCTTAAACCAGACATTCTTAAATCTCTGCCAGGAGGACAATCCGGATGTGGAAAGCGCATTGAAAGATGCTTCTGAACAGATCACATCCAAATGTAAATACGATTACTCAGCAGAATAGAACACAGGACAGGGAATCTCTTCTTACGTTGAGGAGGTTCTCTGTCTTTCCTGTATCTATCTGCTTTTCAAAAACAAAGAAAGGACTGGTTACAGGTGAAAAACAATCGATTTGTGGCAGCGGTACTGGTTCCGGGCATGCTGTTCCTGGCCGTGTTTGTTGTGTTTCCGATTCTCTACGGGCTTGGAATCTCCCTTTATGATTACAATCCGGCAAATTCGCACAACCCGTTTCTGGGACTTGCCAATTATCGAAGGCTCCTTCAGGATCAGGTCTTCTGGAAAGCGGCTGGGAATACCATCTTTTTCTGTGTGGTGGCGGTGAGTGCAAATATTGTGATCACCCTCTTTCTGGCGAAGATTATTTCGGTACTTCCGTCCAAAGGATTAAAAACTGTGTTCCGGACGATCTTTTTTATCCCGTGCATTGCTCCGATGGTAGGGACGGCCATGATCTGGGAGTACGGTATTATCGGGACGGACAATGGCATTGTCAACCAGATCGTCCAGTTTTTCGGAGGATCGCCAAAAAACTGGTTTATGACAAGCCTGCCCCTGATGCTCTTTATTATTCTCTATACACTCTGGGCGGATATCGGGTATAATATTGTATTATTTACAGCAGGGATTGAAGGGGTGCCAAAGGAATTTGACGAGGCGGCAGCCATCGACGGAGCCGGGGCAATCCGGAGATTTCTTGCCATTAAGCTTCCGCTTATGGGCAGGACCTTTGCCTTTGTAGCGGTGATGACCATGGCGAATTATTTCCAGATGTTCGCCCAGTTCCGTGTCTTTGCTCCGGATGGCGGCATGAACAATTCGGTGATGGTACTGACCAACTATATTTACAAGACAAGCTTTGTAAGTTTTGATATGGGGTATGCTTCTGCAGTGGCGGCGGCTTTATTTGTCATCGTCTTTGTGGTGGCGCTGATCCAGAACAAAATGATGCGGGCGGATTGGAGTTATGAATAATGAAAAAGAGAAAGAAAACAAGATACAAATCTTATCACTATGTGATCATTGCGTTTCTCGGTGCTCTTTCCGCTGTCATGATGTATCCCCTTGTCTGGATGCTGATGACATCCTTTAAGACCAATGCGGATATCCGGACGAACCGGACGAAATTTTTTCCGGAAGAGTGGACTTTGGAGGGATATCGGACCGCATTTGAAAAGGCGCCGATTGCAGAGTGGTTTCTGAACAGTATTCTGATCACCGCCATCATCACCATCTCGGTGATTGTGACGAGTACCATGATGGGATATATATTCGCTAAGTATGAATTCCGGATGAAAAAGGTGCTGTTTGTGATTCTTCTGGCCACCATGATGGTGCCGCCTCAGGTTACGATGATTCCGAGATACCTGATGATTCAGAAGCTGCATCTGTTTGATACGAGAGGCGCGCTGATTGTGCCGGCCCTTGTAAGCGCCTTTTCCGTGTATCTGGCCAGACAGTTTATCTCGGATATACCGGACAGCCTGTGTGAGGCAGCCAAGATTGACGGGGCAGGACCTTTTCAGATTTACTGGAAGGTCATTCTCCCAAACATCCGGCCGGCAATCGGTTCTATCGGAATCTTTACGGCCATGGCAAGCTGGAATGACTATCTCAATCCACTGCTGATGCTGAACAATATTGATAAAATGACGCTGCCTCTGGGGCTGATTTACTTTAACAGTGACCGGACCTCGGATCTTTCTGCTACGATGGCGGCGGCTTCCATGATGATGATGCCGATGATCATAATCTTTATTCTGTTCCAGAAACAGTTTATCAAGGGTATGACCATGAGCGGAATCAAATAAATCATTTAATTACGGAGGAAAAGTATGACAAAGCAAGAGACAGTTTATGAAATGAGGCTTGTAAGCTCTCTGGAAAAAGTATTTCCGGACGAGCGTCCGGTTTACCGGCCGGAGTGTATGAAGCTGACCGGACTGAAGGGGGAGACGGTATCCTTCCAGGCAGCCTGCACCTGCACTTCCTTTATGAAAAACAGGGTGAAGGTCCGGGTGGAATCGGATCTGAAGAATCAGGTCCATGTCCGCAAGGTAGAAAACGTGCCGGTGGGACGGACCTGTGGACCGGTTGTGGACGACAATTACCTGCGGACGGAGTCCGGCATTTATCCGGATCTTCTCCGGGAACTGAAGGACGATGAGGTGGATATCTATCCGCAGAAATGGAGAAGTATCTGGATTGATGTCGAAATTACCGAAGAGGTAAAAGCAGGCACTTATCCGATCACAATCTTCCTGGAAAAGGATGGGGAGAGGCTCGTCCAGGCTCAGACAGAGGTGACGGTTTATGATGCAGTCCTTCCAAAGCAGAAGATCATGCATACGGAATGGTTCTATCTGGACTGTCTGGCAGATTATTATCACGTACCGGTCTTCTCGGAGGAGCACTGGGAGATTATCGAAAACTATCTCCATGAGTATGTGAAACGGGGATGCAATATGATTCTGACGCCGCTGTTTACACCGGCTCTTGATACTGCGGTTGGAGTGGAGCGGACCACGACGCAGCTTCTGGATGTGAAGGTGGAAAAGGGAGTTTACCGGTTTGGATTTGACCGGGTAAAACGCTGGGTGGATCTCTGCCGTTCCTGCGGGATTGAGTATTTTGAAATGTGTCATCTGTTCTCCCAGTGGGGCGCCAAATACGCACCGAAAGTGGTGGCCCAAGTGGACGGAAAGGAAGAGAAGATCTTTGGATGGCACACCCCGGCGGTTGGAGAATATACGAAGTTTCTCCATGCGCTGCTTCCGGAACTGACGGCGAAGCTCAAAGAGTGGGGCATTGACAAGGTGACGTACTTCCATCTGTCCGATGAGCCAAGGGAGGAGCATCTGGAGAGCTACAAGGCTGCAAAAGAGTCGATCGAAGGGCTTCTGGACGGATTCCATACCTTTGACGCTCTTTCCAGCTATGAGTTTTATAAGCACGGCCTGATAGACAAGCCGATTCCGGGAAATAATGAGATTGAAGAATTTCTGGAGCATGGTCTGACGGACATGTGGACTTACTACTGTGTCGGACAGTTCTATGAGGTAAGTAACCGGTTTATGTCCATGCCGTCTCTGAGAAACCGGATCTACGGGATCCAGCTTTACAAATATAAGATCATCGGAATCCTGCACTGGGGATACAATTTCTATAACAGCCAGTTTTCCCTGGAAAAGATCAACCCGTACCAGGTGACGGACGCAGGCGGGGCCTTCCCGTCCGGGGATGCGTTTCTCGTCTATCCGGGAGAGGACCGTTGCCCGGAGGAATCCATTCGTATGATGGTACATGCAGAGGCGCTGCAGGATTTAAGAGCATGTGAGCTTCTGGAATCCCTGGCCGGCCGGGAATTTGTGATGGAATGCATCGAAGAGGACCTTGGGGAGCCATTGACCTTCAAGCGGTTCCCGAAGTCTGATTACTATTTGATTGCCCTGAGAAACCGGATCAACAGGGAAATTGCAAAACGACTCTAGGGAAGGAGGAGACGCGGTGAAATCATTTCACGAATTAACGTACGAACGCCCGGACAGTGACGCTCTGATTGAAGAAATCACAAGACAGACAGAAGCATTCCGCCGGAGCCGGTCTTATGAAGAGGCCAGGCAGATCCTTCTGGATCTGACAAAACAAACCGGACATTTTGGAACGATGTCCACGCTGGCATCCATTCGTAATACGATCGATACGACAGACGCCTTTTATGAAAAGGAGATGCAGTTTTTTGGCGAGGCGGAGCCAAAGATTGATGTGGCGATGAAGGGATTTTACGAAGCACTGGCGGATTCAGCATTTGCGGAGTCATTTGAAAAGGAATACGGAGCACTGTATCTGCGGCGGATCCGGACGAAAATCCGTCTGACAGAAGAAAAAAATGTGGAAAATCTGGTACAGGAGAACCGGCTCATCCAGGAATATGTCAAAGAGTCGGCAAAGCCGACCACACAATTCAGAGGGGAGCAGGTCAATTTTTACGGACTGCTGAAGTTTATGCAAAGTACGGACCGGGAGACCAGAAGGGAAGCATTTCAGGCATGGGCGGACCTGTATGAGTCCATTGCGGACAGGCTGGATGCAATCTACAGTGAAATGATCGAGGTGCGCTGCCGGATGGCCAGGACCCTTGGATTCTCTGATTATGTGGAGATGTCTTACCTTAGAATGGAACGGTTTGATTATGGCAGAAATGAAGTGGCTGCATTCCGGGAACAGATCCGGAGAGAACTGGTACCGCTCTGCCAGAGACTGTTTGAGGAGCAGAAGGAGCGCCTTGGACTTTCGGACTTTCACTACTATGACGAGGGACTGATTTATCCGGAGGGAAATCCGATGCCGGAGGGGACAGCCGGGGAACTGCTGGAAAAAGCGGGCCGGATGTACCGGGAGCTGTCCAAAGAGACCGGAGCGTTTTTCGACTTTATGCTCAGATACGGACTGTTTGATCTGGAGACGAAACCGGGCAAACAGCAGGGCGGGTACTGCACCATGCTGGAAGACGAGAAGGCGCCGTTTATCTTTTCCAATTTTAACGGAACGAGACAGGACGTAGATGTGCTGACCCATGAGGCGGGACATGCCTTTGAGTCCTATACGGCCTCCAGGCAGGGCCTCCTTGGGGACCAGTATTTTTCCACAGCGGAGATCAATGAGATCCATTCCATGTCCATGGAGTTTTTTACCGAACCGTGGATGGAGCTGTTTTTCGGAAAGGATGCGGACAAGTACCGGTACGCGCATCTTGTCTCCGCCCTGGAAGCCGTCCCGTACATGGTCTGCGTAGATGCGTTTCAGCACCGGGTGTACGAGGATCATCTGACGGATCCGATGGAGCGAAGAACGGTCTGGAGAGAGCTGGAGAAGGAATATCTGCCGTGGAGAGACTATGATGGGAATGAGTTTCTGGAACAGGGAGGATTCTGGATGCAGAAACAGCACATCTTTATGTATCCTTTCTATTATATTGACTACGCGCTTGCACAGTTTGGCGCTCTGGAATATAAAGTGCGGATGCAGGAAGACCGGGAAGGTGCATGGCAGGATTACTGCCGGCTGTGCCGGGCAGGAGGAAGCAGAGGATATCTGGAACTTTTGCAGACCGGTCATCTGCACAGCCCGTTTGAAGATGGAACAGTCAGGGGAATTCTTGAAAAACTAAAGATCTGAAAAAAAAGAGGGTGCAGGGGATCTGCCGTATCATACGGCAGGATCCTCTGCTTTTGTAGGAAAAGATATTCTTATGGGGAACCAGCGCTACCGTAAGGAAAAGAGCAACTCGTCGTAAGTTGGATATGGCAGGTAGCTCCCCGGAATGATGGATTCAGCCTGATCCACGGAGGCACGGAGGGTATCCATGTCCTGAAGGATCGTATCATGATAGTAACGTGCTGTCTGCAAAGGCTCTTCCATCTGTTCCGCCTTCCGTGTGTCTTCGGCAAGAGCAGCCAGCGCAGTTACGATCTGTTCGGAAGACGCTGTCAGTGTCTGCACGATCTGTTCCTCGTAGGAAGAGGAAAGGGAAGGCAGAAGCTGGCGTTTGTCCAGCGCTTCCTTTGTCACATCGGCCATATAGGAGAAGAGAGCCGGTGTGAAGTCTTTTTTCACCATGTCCTGCATGGTCAGAGATTCAATGTGAATCGTCTTGGAATAGTTTTCCAGGATGATCTCATATCGGGAATAGATTTCCTCTTTGGTGAAAATCTGATGTTTCGTAAAGAGTTCGATATTCTTGTCAGCGATAAACTGAGGCATGGCGTCCGGCAGGGATTTCAGATTGAACAGTCCCCGTTTCTCAGCCTCCTCAACCCATTCGTCTGTGTAGCCGTTTCCGTTGAAAAGAATCCGTTTGTGTTTCTTTATCATTGTCCGTAACAGTTCCTGAATCTGAGTTTCCATCTCTTCTTCCGGAACATCCTTGAGGGCTTCGTAGATTTTATTTAACGATTCGGCCACTGCAGTATTCAGGATGACATTTGGCTCCGCAACGGACAGGGCGCTGCCTGGCATACGGAATTCGAATTTGTTTCCTGTAAAGGCAAACGGAGAGGTCCGGTTCCGGTCCGTGGTGTCTTTTGCAAAATGAGGAAGAACTTTGGCGCCGATTTCCATCAGAGTCTGCTTGCGTTTTAGGAAGTCGGTACCTTCTTCGATGGATTTCAGAATCTCGGTCAGCTCATCGCCAAGAAAGATGGAGACGATCGCCGGAGGCGCTTCATTGGCTCCCAGTCTGTGGTCGTTTCCGGCACTGGCTACAGAAACACGCATCAGATCCGCATAATCGTCCACTGCCCCGATGACAGCCATCAAAAAGACGAGGAACTGTGTGTTTTCAGCAGGCGTCTTGCCCGGATCCAGCAGGTTTTCTCCGGAATCCGTGATGAGAGACCAGTTGTTGTGCTTTCCGCTTCCGTTGACGCCCTCAAACGGTTTTTCGTGAAGCAGGCAGGCCAGGTGGTGGGAATCCGCCACTTTCTTCATCATTTCCATTGTCAGCTGATTGTGGTCTACCGCAACGTTTGCAGTATCAAAAACCGGAGCAAGCTCGTGCTGTGCCGGAGCAACTTCGTTGTGTTTGGTCTTGACCGGGACGCCGAGTTTCCAGAGCTCTTCGTCCAGATCATGCATATAGGAAGCAACCTTTGGTTTTAAAACACCGAAATAGTGATCTTCCATTTCCTGGCCTTTCGGGGCAGGAGCTCCGATCAGGGTTCGTCCGCAGAACAGCAGGTCCTTACGTTTTTTGTAGAGATCTTTGTCTACCAGGAAGTACTCCTGCTCGGAGCCGATGGTGGTATCTACTTTTCGTACTTTTGTATTTCCAAGAAGGTGCAGAACCTTTACCGCCTCCTTGCTGAGGGACTCCATGGACCGGAGGAGCGGAGTCTTCTTATCAAGCGCTTCTCCGTTGTAGGAGCAAAATGCTGTTGGAATATAGAGAGAGCCGTCTTTGATAAATGCAGGGGATGTCGGATCCCAGGCGGTATAGCCTCTTGCCTCAAAAGTTGCGCGAAGACCGCCGGAAGGAAAGCTGGAGGCATCCGGTTCGCCTTTGATCAGTTCTTTTCCGGAAAATTCCATGATGACCTGTCCGCCTTCCACCGGAGAGATAAAGCTGTCATGCTTTTCCGCCGTAAATCCGGTCATCGGCTGGAACCAGTGGGTAAAATGGGTTGCGCCGTGTTCGATGGCCCATTCTTTCATGGCTGCGGCCACGGTGTTGGCTACATCGAGCTCCAGATGTGTTCCGTTCTGGATGGTCTTATGGAGTGCTTTGTAAGTGTCCTTCGGAAGACGCTCACGCATGACTTTGTCATTAAAGACAAGACTTCCGTAGAGTTCCGGTATGGTTTTTGATGCTTCGTTCATAAAAAGACTGCTCCTTTCATTTCCTAAAGAGATTGAGCACGGAATAGGAATCCATGCAATGAAAAAAGGCACTCTGGACGATGTCCAAAGCGCCTTTGCTTTATGCTGTGTAGTATAAACACAAAAGGGAGGATCTGTCAATCTTTTTTTTGAAAAAAATGAAAAAAAGGAAAAAACCCTTGCAAAACGAGAAAAGACCGTTAAAATGTGTTAATATGAGCGCGGAGTAAGCAAGAGCGTTCCGGAATTTCTATATTTTATATGATGATGAGATCAAGAGACGGAGGAAGGAAAAGAAAATGAAGACATGTTTACAGTATGATCAGTACCAGGAGACCGGGGTAAGAGAAGAATGCGGCGTGTTCGGCATTTATGATTTTGACGGAAATGATGTGGCGCCGTCGGTCTATTACGGCCTCTGCTCATTGCAGCACAGAGGACAGGAATCCTGCGGAATTGTAGTTTCTGACACAAAGGGAGAACGGGGAAATATTTCCTATCATAAAGATCTGGGGCTTGTCAGTGAAGTCTTTAAACCGGACACCCTGTCTTCTCTCCACGGGAATCTGGGGATCGGACATGTCCGCTATTCTACAACAGGAGGATCTACCAGGGAGAATGCACAGCCTCTTGTCTTAAATTATATTAAAGGTACGCTGGCGCTGGCCCACAATGGAAATCTGGTCAATGCCGCAAGCCTGAAGGAAGAACTGGTCTACGGGGGAGCGATTTTCCATACTACGACGGATTCGGAGATGATCGCCTACTGCATCGCGCGGGAGAGAGTCCACACGAAAAATGTGGAGGAGGCGGTTCTGCATACTGCAAAGCGGATCCGGGGCGGCTATGCGCTTGTCGTGATGAGCCCAAGAAAACTGATCGCAGTGCGGGATCCATTCGGCCTGAAACCGCTCTGCCTTGGAAAACGGAACAATGCGTACATCGTTGCTTCCGAAAGCTGTGCGCTTGCATCCGTGGGCGCTGAGTTTATCCGAGACATTGAGCCGGGAGAACTGGTGGCCATCACGGAAAAGGGCATTGTCTCCAACAAGGAGCTCCAGCAGAAAGAGCGTGCCCACTGTATCTTTGAATATATTTATTTTGCCCGGCTGGACAGCACGATGGACGGCATCAAGATTTACGATGCCAGAATCCGCTCCGGACGAGCCCTCGCGAAAGCGTGGCCGGTGGATGCGGATCTGGTGACCGGCGTACCGGAATCCGGTCTGACGGCGGCGAGGGGATACGCCATGGAGGCGGGACTTCCTTTTGAGATCGCCTTCTACAAGAACAGCTATATTGGCCGGACCTTCATCAAGCCGACGCAGAAGGAGCGGGAGTCCAGTGTCAAGCTGAAATTGAATGTGCTGGAATCTGTCGTGAAAGGGAAACGGATCGTGCTGGTGGATGACTCCATCGTCCGGGGAACAACGATGGCCAATCTGATCCAGATGCTCAAAAAGGCAGGGGCAAAGGAGGTCCATGTGCGGATCAGCGCACCTCCGTTCCTCTATCCGTGTTATTATGGAACCGACGTACCGTCCAATGAGCAGCTCATTGCTTCGGATCATACGACGGAGGAGATCCGGGACATTATCGGGGCGGATTCCCTTGGCTATATGAAAATCGAAGATCTGCAGACCATGGTCGGAGACATGGGAATCTGTAAAGCATGCTTTGATAATCATTATCCGGTCCCGCTGGAAAAGGAAAAAAGGGATTTACAAATAAAGAAAATTAGAGTATAGTTATGGAATAATAAAAAAAGAAAAGAGCAATAGAGAAAGAAGGCGGCAAAGGTGTCGGTGAAGGAACGCGTGGGAGAGGCGGTTTCGGGCACCTTTGCCCTCTTTTTTATTTGATGGAAATGATCTGTCAGATTTGCAGGAAAGTCGTAAGGAGGTAACATAGGAATGGTAAAGTATGTATTTGTAACAGGAGGAGTTGTATCCGGACTGGGAAAGGGAATCACCGCGGCGTCCCTTGGCAGGCTTTTGAAAGCGAGAGGATATCAGGTGACCATGCAGAAGTTTGATCCGTATATCAATGTGGATCCGGGGACTATGAACCCGATTCAGCACGGGGAAGTCTTTGTGACGGATGACGGCACGGAGACGGATCTGGATCTGGGACATTATGAGCGGTTTATTGATGAGAGTCTGGATAAGAATTCCAATGTCACCTCCGGTAAGATTTACTGGTCGGTCCTGAATAAGGAGAGACACGGGGACTACGGCGGAGGTACGGTACAGGTCATTCCCCACATTACGAATGAGATCAAGGAGCGGTTTTACCGGGCCAAAGATCCGGAGGAGGATCGTATCGCCATTATCGAAGTGGGAGGAACGGTAGGAGATATCGAAAGCCAGCCGTTTCTGGAGGCAATCCGTCAGTTTCAGCATGATGTGGGAAAGGAGAACGCCATCCTCATCCATGTGACGCTGATTCCGTATCTGAAAGCATCCGGAGAGATGAAGACAAAACCGACCCAGGCAAGTGTCAAGGAGCTGCAGCGGCTTGGAATCTGGCCGGACGTCCTTGTGTGCCGGTCCGAATATCCGGTACCACAGGAGATGCGGGACAAGATCGCACTGTTTTGTAATGTGCCGTCAGAAAACGTCCTCCAGAACCTGGATGTAGACTATCTGTACGAGGCGCCTCTTGCCATGGAAAAAGAGCATCTGGCACAGGCAGTCTTAAAGTGTCTGCACCTGGAAGACAGGGAGCCGGATCTGAGGGACTGGATTGCGATGACGGAAGCGCTGCGCCATCCGGAGAAGGAAGTGGAGATCGCCATCGTAGGAAAATATACCCAGCTCCATGATGCCTACTTAAGTGTGGTAGAGGCACTCAAGCACGGCGGAATCAGCTGTCATGCGGATATCCGGTTCCGCTGGACGGATTCGGAGGAGCTTACGGAAGAGAATATCGAAGAAAAGCTGGGCGGTGTAGACGGCATCCTCGTACCGGGAGGATTCGGAAGCCGTGGTACGGAAGGTATGATTCTTGCGGCAGACTATGCAAGACGGGAGAAGATCCCTTATCTTGGAATCTGCCTTGGCATGCAGATGGCCATCGTAGCCTTCGCACGGTATGTGGTGGGATACCATGATGCGGGAAGCATTGAATTCCACCCGGAGACGCTGCATCCGCTGATTTCGCTCATGCCGGATCAGAAGGATGTGGAAAATATCGGAGGCACACTCCGGCTTGGAGCGTACCCGTGTGTGCTGGACGAGCATTCCAGAAGCTATGAAATTTATGGACAAAAAGAGATTTCCGAGCGGCACAGACACCGCTATGAAGTCAACAATGATTATAGAGAGGTGTTAGAAAAGGCGGGACTGCATCTGGCAGGACTTTCTCCGGACAAGCGGATCGTGGAGATGGTGGAGATCACAGACCATCCGTTCTATATCGGAACCCAGGCCCATCCGGAATTCAAGTCCAGACCAAACCGCCCGCACCCGCTGTTTGCCGGATTTGTCAAAGCGGCAGCGCAGCATAAAAACTAAATTCGAACCGAAAGGATGATGCAGATGAAAGGAAAACAAGGATTATACTGTCCGATGCTGGAGCACGATAACTGCGGGATCGGAGCGGTTGTCAATATCAAAGGAGAACAGACACACCAGGTCGTCAGCCAGGCGCTTGAGATCGTGGAGAATCTGGAACACAGAGCCGGAAAAGATGCAGAAGGAAAGACCGGAGACGGAGTCGGAATCCTGCTTCAGATTTCCCATTCTTTCTTCCGGGAGGCCTGCCGGAAGGAGGGCATTCCCATCGGAGAAGAGCGGGAATACGGGGTTGGAATGTTTTTCTTCCCTCAAAATGAGCTTCGGAGGAATCAGGCCCGCAAGATGTTTGAGACAATCGCAGAGAAAGAGGGACTTGTTTTCCTTGGGTGGAGAGAAGTTCCGGTCTGTCCGGAGGTACTAGGGAAGAAGGCCAGGGACTGCATGCCAAAGATCATGCAGGGATTCGTGGCAAAGCCGGAAGAGACGGAGAAAGGAATCGACTTTGACCGGAGGCTTTATGTGGTCAGAAGAGAGTTCGAGCAAAGTACCACCGAGACTTATGTGGTCTCCCTTTCCAGCAGGACGATTGTCTATAAAGGCATGTTCCTGGTAGGACAGCTCCGGACGTTTTTCCCGGATTTGCAGGATCCCCTCTATCGGTCGGCGATTGCCCTTGTGCACTCCCGGTTCAGTACCAACACGGAGCCAAGCTGGCAGAGAGCTCATCCGAACCGGTTTATCGTACACAATGGAGAGATCAATACCATTCAGGGCAATGTAGACAAAATGCTGGCAAGAGAGGAAAATATGTCTTCCCCGTATTTTGAAGGGAAGCTGCACAAAATCCTTCCAGTGGTGGACCGGAGCGGTTCGGATTCCGCCATGCTGGACAATGCCCTGGAGTTCCTTGTGATGAACGGAATGGATCTGCCCCTTGCGGTGATGTCCGTAATACCGGAGCCATGGGCCAACAACGATACGTTAAGCCAGGCGAAAAAGGATTTCTATCAGTATTATGCTACCATGATGGAGCCGTGGGACGGGCCGGCATCGGTGCTGTTCAGCGACGGTGATATTCTGGGAGCGGTACTGGACCGTAACGGACTCAGGCCGTCCCGGTACTATATTACCAAGGACGATCACCTTTATCTGGCGTCTGAAGTGGGCGTACTTGAAGAGATCCGGGAGGATCAGATTCTGGAGAAAGGACGGATCCATCCGGGCAAAATGCTGGTGGTGGACACTGTCAGCCATAAGATCGTCACAGACGATGAGCTGAAAGAATATTATGCGAAAAAACAGCCGTACGGAGAGTGGCTGGATCAGCATATGATTGAATTAAAAGATCTGAAAATTCCAAATAAAAAGGTAGAGCAGTACACTCCGGAAGAGTGCGCGAGACTTCGGAAGGCCTTCGGGTATTCTTATGAAGAGTATCATGATTCCATCCGGACCATGGCATTAAACGGAGCGGAAGGCACCTCTGCCATGGGTGTGGATACGCCGCTTGCGGTGCTTTCCAAGGAACATCAGCCGTTGTTTTACTATTTCAAACAGCGGTTTGCCCAGGTAACCAATCCTCCGATCGATGCAGTACGGGAAAAAATCGTAACCTGCACCAGTGTCTATATCGGAAAAGAAGGAAACATCCTGAAAGAGCAGCCGGAAAACTGCCAGGTGCTCAAGGTCAACAATCCGATCCTCTCCGACACGGATCTCCTGAAGATCAAAGATATGAAAAAGCCGGGATTTTGTCCGGCGGAAGTTTCCATCACCTGTTTTAAGAACATGCCGATGGAAAAGGCGCTGGACCGCCTCTTTATAGAAGTGGACCGGGCCTACAAAGACGGAGCCACGATCCTGATTCTGACGGACCGGGGCGTAGATGAAAATCATGTGGCGATTCCGTCCCTTCTTGCAGTTTCCGCAGTGCACCATTATCTGGTCAGAACGAAGAAGAGTACTTCGATGCCGATCATTCTGGAGTCGGCGGAGCCAAGAGAAGTCCATCATTTCGCTGCGCTTCTTGGATATGGAGCCAGCGCAGTCAACCCATATCTTGCCCATGAGACGATCCGGGAGATGATTGAAAAAGGGCTGCTGGACAAGGACTACTATGCGGCAGTTTACGATTATGACGAAGCGATTTTAAATGGAATTGTCAAGATCGCGTCCAAGATGGGAATATCCACCATCCAGTCTTATCAGGGATCTCAGATTTTTGAGGCGGTGGGGATTTCCCAGGAAGTGATCGATAAATATTTTACCCATACCGTCAGCCGGGTGGGCGGCATCACCATGAAAGAGATCGAGGAGGATGTGGACCGGCTTCACAGCCAGGCATTCGATCCGCTGGGACTGGATACGGATCTGACCCTTGAAAGTATCGGACGTCACACCTTCCGAAGCCAGGGAGAACACCACCGGTACAATCCGGAGACGATTCATCTGCTTCAGCAGGCTGTGTGGAGAAACGATTATCAGATATTCAAAACCTATACCGGGCAGATCGATCAGGAAGAGACCGGTTACCTGCGAAGCCTGATGGAGTTTCGGTATCCAGAGGAGGGCGTGCCGATCGACGAGGTGGAAAGCGTTGATTCTATTGTAAGACGGTTCAAGACCGGCGCCATGTCCTACGGATCCATTTCCCAGGAGGCGCATGAGGCGCTGGCCCTTGCCATGAATGTGATTCACGGGAAGTCCAACAGCGGGGAGGGCGGCGAGACGCCGGAACGTCTGCTGACCAAAGGAACGAAGGAGAACCGCTGTTCGGCTATCAAGCAGGTGGCAAGCGGAAGATTTGGAGTCACAAGCCGGTATCTGGTAAGCGCCGATGAGATTCAGATCAAGATGGCGCAGGGAGCAAAGCCGGGAGAAGGCGGACATCTGCCTGGGAAAAAGGTGTATCCGTGGATTGCAAAGACACGGTATTCTACTCCGGGAGTGAGTCTGATTTCTCCGCCTCCGCACCACGATATTTACTCCATCGAGGACCTGGCCCAGTTGATCTATGATCTGAAAAATGCCAACAAGGATGCCAGGATTTCAGTCAAGCTTGTATCGGAGGCAGGAGTGGGAACGATCGCGGCAGGCGTGGCGAAAGCGGGAGCCCAGGTTGTCCTGATTTCCGGATACGACGGGGGTACCGGAGCAGCTCCGGGCAGCTCCATCCACAATGCCGGACTTCCATGGGAGCTGGGGCTTGCCGAGGCCCATCAGACGCTTCTGAAAAACGGGCTGCGGAACCGGGTACGGATTGAGACGGACGGAAAACTGATGAGCGGCCGGGATGTGGCGATAGCGGCCCTTCTTGGAGCCGAGGAGTTCGGGTTTGCCACCGCACCGCTTGTAGCGCTTGGATGCGTGATGATGCGGGTCTGCAATCTGGATACCTGTCCGATGGGAGTGGCGACCCAGAATCCGGAACTGCGGAAATGCTTCAAGGGAAAACCGGAGTACGTGATTCACTTTATGAAGTTTATCGCCCAGGAACTCAGAGAATATATGGCGAAGCTTGGCGTCAGGACCGTTGATGAAATGGTGGGACGGACAGATCTGTTAAAGGCAAAAGAACATCCGGAAAATGAGCGCGCAAAGACCATTGATTTAAGCGCGATTCTGGATCATCCGTACACCAGCGGGAACAATATCAAAGGGGAGTACGACTTTGAACTGGAAAAGACGCTGGATGAGAAAGTGCTGATGAAAGAACTCGGAAGAAAACTGGATCGGGGAGAACCGGGACGGGTACAGGTCCGGGTGAAAAATACAGACAGAACATTCGGTACCATATTCGGCTCTGAAATTACAAAGTGTCATCCAGAAGGGATGGAGGAAGATTCGTATATTGTGGAGTGTACGGGAAACGGAGGACAGAGCTTTGGAGCGTTTATTCCATCGGGACTGACGATCCGTCTTTTCGGAGACAGCAACGATTATTTTGGAAAGGGACTTTCCGGGGGCAAGCTTTCGGTACGGCCGCCGGAGGGGGCGACCTATCAGGCGGATGAAAATATGATCATCGGAAACGTGGCCCTTTATGGGGCAACTTCCGGGAAAGCCTTTATCAGCGGAATGGCAGGAGAGCGGTTCTGTGTGCGCAACTCCGGGGCTGAGGCTGTCGTAGAAGGCGTCGGCGATCACGGATGTGAGTACATGACAGGAGGCAGAGTCGCTGTCCTTGGAAAGACCGGCAAGAATTTTGCGGCAGGAATGAGCGGCGGCATCGCCTATGTACTGGATGAAGAAAATTCCCTTTACAGGAATATCAATAAATCCATGATTTCCATGGAAGAAATCACATGGAAATCTGAGGCGGAAGAATTAAAAGGAATGATCCGGGAACACGTAGAAGAAACCGGCTCCGCAAAAGGCCGGATGATTCTGGAACATTTTGAGGAATACCTTCCGAAATTCAAGAAAATTATTCCAAATGACTATAAAAAGATGCTTGTATTAAGCAGGCACTACGAAGAGATGGGGCTTGGAAGCGAGCAGGCCCAGATCGAAGCCTTTTATGAGAGCACAGGTCAGAAAAAGATGGGAGGGAATCAGTAACGATGGGAAAACCGACAGGATTTTTAGAATATAAAAGACAGACCGGGAAAGAACGTCTGCCCAGGGAACGGATTCTGGATTTCCACGAATTTCACGAACCTCTCCCGCCGGCCAGACAGAAGGAGCAGGGGGCAAGGTGTATGTCCTGCGGCGTGCCGTTCTGCCAGTTTGGAGGAAACTTAAATGGAATGGCATCCGGATGTCCACTGAACAATCTGGTTCCGGAATTCAACGACCTGGTTTACCAGGAACAGTATGGACAGGCGTATAAACGGCTGCAAAAGACCAACTGTTTCCCGGAGTTTACTTCCAGAGTCTGTCCGGCTCTCTGTGAGGCGGCCTGCACATGCAATGTCAATACCGAGCCGGTGGCCACCAAGGAAAACGAGCGGGCCATCATTGACCGGGCTTTTGAGGATGGACTGGTCGTACCTCATCCACCGAAGATCCGGACCGGGAAGAAGGTGGCGGTCATCGGAAGCGGCCCGGCAGGACTGGCCGCAGCGCTGCTTTTGAACCGGAGAGGACACAGTGTGACGGTATTTGAACGGCACGACCGCATCGGCGGGCTTCTCATGTACGGGATCCCGAATATGAAGCTGGAAAAGTCCGCCATTATGCGCAGGCAGAAGCTGATGGAGGAAGAAGGCGTCGTCTTTCAGACCAACACCGATGTGGGCAAAGACAAGGACGCAAAGGAGATTTTAAAAGAATTTGACCGGGTCATCCTGGCATGCGGCTCCTCCAGACCGAGGGATATCGATGCACCGGGAAGAGACGCGAAAGGAATCCGCTTTGCGGTGGACTTTCTGTCGGAGGTGACGAAAACCCTTCTGGATTCTGATTTCACAAAGGTTCCGTATGAACTTGCAAAAGGAAAGCATGTGATCATTATCGGAGGAGGAGATACGGGAAATGACTGTGCAGGGACGGCGGTTCGTCTGAAGGCCGCCTCTGTGGTACAGCTTGAAATGATGCCAAAGCCTCCCGAAGAGAGGACTTTGGACAATCCGTGGCCGGAATGGCCAAGAGTCTTAAAGACGGATTACGGACAGCAGGAAGTGGCTGCCCTTACCGGAAAAGACCCAAGAATATATCAGACAACCGTGAAGGAATATATCAAAAATGAAGCCGGCGAGCTGTGTGCGGTCCGGACAGTCGGGCTGGAGCAGAAGAAAAACAAAAAGACCGGGCGGATGGAAATGGTTCCGAAGGCAGGAACGGAAAAGACGATACCGGCGGATCTGGTACTGATTGCGGCCGGATTCACAGGGGCAGAGGACTATGTCATGGATGCCTTCCAGGTCAGGAAGACCAGCCGGAATACGGTGGAGGATACCCAATTCGTCTCCAGTGTCCCGGACGTATTTGCAGCCGGAGATATGAGACGGGGACAGTCCCTGGTAGTATGGGCCATCCGGGAAGGAAAGGAGGCCGCAAGGGAAGTGGATTTGTCGCTGATGGGATATACCAATCTTTCCTGACAGACGGTTTGGAAAAAGAATAGAGAAGGAAGATGGAACAAGGGTGTTCTTACTGCGAAGGGGCAGGAAGTGCGCCCTTTTTTATTTTCCGGTAATCGATAAGATAGAGGTGTTTGGAATGGATATGATAACAGGAGTTACAAAGGATCCGATCTGTACGATCGGAGAGCTGAAGACTATGCAGGAAGGAACGCAGGTGGAAGTAAAGGGAGCGGTTCACTCCGTAAGAAAGATGGGGGAAATCACCTTTCTCATACTGCGCAGAAGGGACGGGCTTTTGCAGCTTGTCTGTGAAGAGGGAAAAACAAAAGAAGGATACAAACAGGTCCATGAAGGAGATACACTGAAGGCAACAGGCACCATCCGGAGTGAGAAACGTTCTCCGGGAGGACTGGAAATCGTGACAGAGGAGATCGTCCGGCTGTCCGAATCCAAAGCCGCATTTCCGCTTCCGGTTTCCAGGAAGAAGCTGAACACATCATTGGAAGCGAAACTTTCTGTGCGTCCGCTCTCGCTGAGAAATCTCAGGGAACGGGCCAAATTCAAAATCCAGGAAGGGGTCTGCCGGGCATTCCGGGAGTATCTGTTCCAGCAGGGATTTACGGAAATTCATACGCCGAAGATCGGAGCCAAAGGAGCAGAAGGCGGGGCCAATCTGTTCCGTCTGGATTATTTTCACAAGAAAGCAGTGCTGGAGCAAAGTCCCCAGCTTTACAAACAGATGATGACAGGAGTCTTTGACCGGGTATTTGAGACCGGACCGGTTTTCCGGGCAGAAAAGCACAATACCAAACGGCATCTCAATGAGTATACCAGCCTGGATCTGGAAATGGGGTATATCGAAGACTTTACAGACGTCATGAAGATGGAAACCGGATTCCTGCAGTATATGACGGCACTTCTGGACCGGGAGTACAAACCATGGCTGGAGCTCCTTGAAGTGACGCTTCCAAAGACGGACAAGATCCCGTCCGTCAGGTTTGACGAGGCCAAGGCCCTTGTCGCGGAAGTCTATCAGCGGCCGATGCGCGCACCATACGATCTGGAGCCGGAAGAGGAAGAGCTGATCGGACGGTATTTTAAGGAAACATACGATGCCGACTTTGTGTTTGTCACACATTACCCTTCCAGAAAACGTCCTTTTTATGCGATGGACGATCCAGCCGATCCGAACGTAACCTTGAGCTTTGACCTTTTGTTCCGGGGACTGGAAGTGACAACCGGAGGACAGCGGATCCATGATTACGATGAGCTGACCGCAAAAATCGAAAAGAAGAATATGACGACAGAAGGACTGGAAGATTATCTTTCTGCCTTTTTATATGGCATGCCGCCTCACGGCGGACTTGGAATCGGACTGGAGAGACTGACCATGCAGCTCCTGGGAGAGGAGAATATCCGGGAAACCTGTCTGTTCCCAAGAGACATGAAACGGCTGGAGCCGTAGGAAGGAGACGGAAATGGAAACGATCAGATGGGATGAAACAATGGAATATCTGGAGATCCTCTCGCAGATCAGCCTGACAGAAGAGGAAAAGAAGCAGACAGCCGAAGAGCTGGAGAAGATTCTGGATTACATGAAAAAACTGGAAGAGCTGGACACAGAAGGGATAGAGCCCATGTCCCATGTCTTTCCAGTACAGAATGTCTTCCGGGAGGATGTTGTGGAAAATGGAGACCAGAGAGAAGCGATGCTTCAAAATGCTCCGGAGAAAAAAGAGGGCCAGTATCTGGTTCCGAAGACAGTGTAGAGGAGGGACAGTATGGGAGAAGAATTTCTGACATGGACAGCCGGAGAGCTTGGAACAAAGATTCGAAACAAAGAAGTGCGCCCGGTGGAGGCGGTAGAGGCTGTGCTGGACCGGATTGAGAAGACAGAACCTATGACGGGAGCCTTTCTTTCCATTGACCGGGAAGGCGCGCTGGCCCAGGCGGAAGAAGTGGAGAAAGGCATCCGTTCCGGACGGTATCAGAGCCCCTTCGCGGGGGTGCCGGCGGCCGTCAAGGACAATATCTGTACCAGAGGAATGGAGACTACCTGCGCCTCCAGGATCTTAAAGGGATTTTACCCAACTTATGACGCCTGCGCGGTGGAAAAGCTCCGGGAAGCTGGCATCATTATTTTAGGGAAAACCAACATGGATGAATTTGCCATGGGAAGCACCACCGAGACTTCCGCATGGAAGGTCACAAAAAATCCGTGGAATACTGCCCATGTGCCGGGAGGCTCTTCCGGGGGTTCCTGTGCGGCGGTGGCGGCGGATGAATGCTTTCTTGCCCTGGGATCTGATACAGGCGGATCTATCCGGCAGCCTTCTTCTTTCTGCGGTGTGACAGGAATCAAGCCGACCTACGGCACGGTTTCCAGGTATGGGCTGATTGCCTATGCGTCTTCGCTGGACCAGATCGGACCGATCGGGAAAAATGTGGCGGACTGTGCAAGAATGCTCTCCCTGCTTGCGGGGCAGGACCGGCGGGACAGCACCTCTTTGAAGCGGGAGCCCCTGCAGTTTGAGGAGGACCTTTCCGGTGAGATTCGGGGAATGAAAATCGGCGTTCCGGAAGAATATCTGGACGAGGGGATCGATCCGGAGGTACGGGGCGCTCTGATGAGGGCGATGGAGATGCTCAAAGAACGGGGCGCCGTAGTAGAGGAGTTTCATCTGGGCATGACGGAATATGTCATTCCTTCCTACTACATTATCGCTTCAGCGGAGGCAAGCTCCAACCTGGCCCGGTTTGACGGCGTCAAATACGGATACCGGAGCGGACACGCAGAGTCGCTCCACGAAATGTACAAGATGACCAGATCCGAAGGATTCGGCCCGGAGGTCAAACGGAGAATCTTCCTTGGATCCTTTGTATTGAGCTCCGGATATTACGACGCGTATTATCTGAAGGCACTAAAAGCCCGTGCGGTAATCAAGCAGTCCTTTGATAAAGCGTTTGCCTCCTATGATGCCCTTCTGGGACCGGCATCCCCTCAGACCGCTCCAAAGATCGGAGAAAGTCTGCAGGATCCTCTGAAAATGTACCTGGGGGATCTCTATACGGCGGCCATCAATCTGGCTGGCCTTCCGGCCATAACGGTACCGTGTACCGTGTCCGGAGAAGGGCTTCCGATCGGAATCCAGGTCATTGGAGACTGCCTCCAGGAGAAAAAGATCATTCGGGCGGCCTCTGCGCTGGAGCAGGAACGGGGAGCATTTCCAAAAGCACCCCTTGATACAGAGAAGGGAGGGATCTGAGGATGAGAAAACAGTATGAAACCGTAATCGGCCTGGAAGTGCATATTGAGCTGGCCACAAAAACAAAAATTTTCTGCGGATGTCCGACAGAATTCGGGGGCGAGCCGAATACCCACACCTGTCCGGTCTGTACCGGAATGCCGGGAGCGCTTCCGGTGCTCAACCGGAAGGTGGTGGAGTACGCACTGAAGGCGGGACTTGCCATGAATTGTCAGATTCACAGGTTCTGCAAGTTTGACCGGAAGAATTACTTCTATCCGGACAATCCGCAGAATTATCAGATCTCCCAGCTGTATCTGCCGATCTGTTACGATGGGACGGTGGAGATCGAGACGTCCGGGGGCAGAAAACAGGTCCGGATCCACGAGATGCACATGGAGGAGGATGCCGGAAAGCTGATCCACGATCCCTGGACGGACAGTTCCCTGGTGGACTACAACCGAAGCGGAGTCCCGTTGATTGAGATCGTCTCAGAGCCGGACATGCGAAATGCCCAGGAGGTGATGGCCTATCTGGAACAGCTTCGGATCATGGCCCAGTATCTGGGCATATCGGACTGCCGGCTGGAGGAAGGCTCCATGAGAGCGGACGTCAATCTGTCGGTCCGGGAAGCAGGGGCTTCACAGTACGGCACCAGGACAGAGATGAAAAACCTGAACTCCTTTAAAGCCATTGCAAGGGCCATTGAAGGAGAGACCATGCGTCAGATCGAACTGCTGGAAGAAGGAAAAGAAGTCATTCAGGAGACGAGACGGTGGGATGACAACAAAGAGTGTTCCTTCCCGATGCGCTCCAAGGAGGATGCGAAGGACTACCGGTATTTCCCGGACCCGGACCTTCCGCCGGTTGTCATCGACGAGGCCTGGATTGAAAGACTAAGAGCCGAACAGCCGGAATTAAGGGGAGACAAAAAACAGCGGTTCGTCCGGGAGTTCGGACTCTCGGAATACGATGCGGACATTCTGACGGAATTCAGAAACCTGGCGGATCTGTTCGAAGAAACCGTGAAATACGGCGCACAGCCAAAGAAGGCGGCCAACTGGATGACCCAGGATGCCATGAGACTTCTGAAGGAAACGGGAAGACGCCCGGAGGAGATCACATTTTCACCGGACTATCTGGCAGCGCTGATTCAGGTAGAAGAAGAACAAAAGATCACGCACAAAGGAGCCAAAGAAGTCTTTGAACAGATTTTTGACCATGACGAGGAGCCGCTTGGTTATATTGAGGCTCATCATCTGGCGGCTGTGGCGGACGCCGGCGTGCTGGAACAGGTCATCGAGGAAGTGATCCGCGAATATCCGGATTCTGTGGCCCAGTACCGGGACGGAAAGGAAAAAGTATTTGGATTTTTTGTAGGACAGGTTATGAGACGGATGAAAGGAAACGCCGATCCATCGGTTACGAGAGAACTGCTGCGTGAAAAACTCCGGTAAAAATGCAAAATATCCGTTCTGGTCCTTGCCCTTAAGTCCCGATGCGGAATATAATAAAAGCATTGGGAATTGAGGCAGTCGAAAGATGGAGGAAATCAATATGGCGAAATATGAAACTTGGGAAATTCTTCAGATGATTGAAGAGGAAGATGTGAAATTTATACGTCTGCAGTTTGTGGACATTTTCGGAACCATCCGGAATATTGCCGTGACGGCCGGACAGATGGAGAAAGCACTGGCGGGGAAGTGCATGGTGGATGGATACAGTATTGCGGGAATGAAGGATCTGGGATATGACCGGGTGTATCTAAGACCGGATATCGATACCTTTACCATTCTGCCGTGGAGGCCGCAGCAGGGGAAAGTGGCAAGATTTCTCTGCGACCTGATGGACCAGGACGGGCAGGATATTGCGGAAAGCCCGCGGTATATTTTAAGAAGAGTGCTGAAAAAGGCAAAGCAGCAGGGATACAGCTTTGATCTGGACCCGGAATGCGAGTTCTTCTTGTTTGAGACAGATGAGGAGGGAAATCCGACGAACCGGACAAGAGAAAAGGCCGGATATCTGGATGTGGCTCCTCTGGATCAGGGAGAAAATGCAAGACGGGACATGATCCTTACTCTGGAAGAGATGGGATTTGAGATTGAATCTTCCCATCATGAGGACGCTCCGGGACAGCACGAGGTGGATTTCAAGCAGGCACAGGGCGTGAAGGTGGCAGACCAGATTGTGACCTTCCGGACGACGGTGCGCACCATTGCCCAGCGGCACGGCCTGCACGCAACCTTTATGCCAAAACCAAGGACAGATCTTCCGGGATCCGCACTGTCCCTGAATATTTCCGGTTTCCGGGACGGGAAAAATATGTTTTCCGATCCGGAGGCGGAAAACGGACTGAGCCAGGAAGCCTATTCCTTTATAGCCGGGCTGCTTGCCCATATGAATGGAATGGCTGCAATCGCCAATCCGATTGTCAACTCTTATAAAAGGCTGAAGCCGGGCTTCCACGCTCCGACGGAGCTCTTCTGGTCTTTGAATGATTACCGGGCTCCGATCCGGGTGGCAAAGGACAAGGAAGGGGATACCCATATTGAGTGGACGCTTCCGGACGGCGCTGCCAATCCGTACATTCTGATTGCCCTTGTGGTTGCCTCCGGCCTGAATGGAATTCAGGAAAAGATGATTCCGCTGAAGGCCGATGAAAAGTCAGGGGCATTGCCGAGCACCTTAAAGGAGTCGCTGTCTGCGCTGGAACAGGATGAATTTTTGACACAGGTGTGCGGAGAGAGCTACGTCAGGACCTATTTAAAGGAAAAGACAAGGGAATGGGAACTCTATACTCAGGAAGTGACGGACTGGGAATTAAAAGAGTATTTACACAGATTTTAACAGACAGCAGGGGGAAAGAACATGGGAAGTATTATCATCGCACTTCCGCGGCCGGAAACCGCGAAAAAAATCAAAGAGATACTTCTGCGCCATGGTTTCGGTGAAATCATTACTGTGCCTACAGCGGCAGCGGCACTCCAGGAAACCGGGCGTCTTTCCCACGGCATTGTGATCAGCGGGACAAGGCTTCCGGATATGGACTATACCGATCTTCTGGACTGCCTGCCCCGGTATTTTGATCTGCTTCTTCTGGATACGACACAGAATGTCAGCCACAGGCGGCGGCCGGGACTGGTGGCAGTGACCATGCCGGTCAAGGCATATGAATTTGTCGATACGGTCAACATGATGCTGCAAAATCTGGACCGCCAGATTACAAAACGAAAGGACAGAAAACCAAAACGGAGCGAAAAAGAGGAAAACTATATCCGAAACGCCAAATATGTCCTGATGGAACGGAACCATATGACCGAGGAAGAGGCCTTCCGTTACATCCAGAAGAGCAGCATGGACACCGGAAGAAACATGGTGGAGACAGCGCAGATGATTCTGACGCTGATTTATAATGAGATTTAAAAAGACTGCGGAGACGGCAGTCTTTTTTTATTATGTGGCTTTAGCCAGTTAAGCGTGGTGGAGTTTTTCGCGTTCCGAAAAATGTAGGCACGCTTAACAAAAAACCACCCGCTATGCGGGT
>CAJFMZ010000011.1 GCA_904393575.1 uncultured Sellimonas sp.
TACAATAAAGGCCTCTTCGTGATATAATAAAAATGGCAGAATGCCATGGCAAGACAGATTTGCAGAGAAATGCGGATTTGTCATAGATGAAAATACGGCAGAACCATGAACACTCCAATCGCGACGATAAACGATACCGCCATGACAATCCCATTGATGATTCTGTCCTGTCTCTCCCTTTTCGATGCTTCTTTTTCTGTCAGGATTTCTTCTTCCTCTTCTTCAAACCCTGCTGACCAGGTCAGCGTCTTCATTCCAAGAATCATGGAATCGATGAAATTAAAGATTCCACGGATAAATGGTATCTGAAGCAGTTTCCGGTATGATCCAACGATGCTGTGATACTCATCCCGTTCCACCGCAATCGTCCCGTCCGGCTTTCTCACCGCCACGGCGTACCGGTCCTTGTGTTTCATCATCACACCTTCTAAAACTGCCTGTCCCCCTATATTTGATGATTTCATGAAAACTTCCTCTCCGCTATAATAAAACTCTGTCATTGCCGCCACACTCCCTGTCAGGGCATCCGCTTCCGAAGGGAATGAAAAAGAGCTGAGATGTCAAAACCTCAGCCCTGTACTTCTGAATCTTATTTGCTTTCGATTCCGTATTTCTTGTTAAACTTATCAACACGGCCGCGAGCCTGAGTTGCTTTCTGCTGTCCTGTGTAGAACGGATGACATTTGGAGCAGATTTCAACATGGATATCTTCCTTTGTAGATCCTGTTACAAATGTGTTCCCACAGTTGCATGTTACAGTCGCCTGATGATATGCTGGATGGATTCCTTCTTTCATGATTTTCACCTCTTCTTGCTTTATTCGTTTCACACAGATTTCTCTGCGGCTAATCGTCTTCTAAACAGCGGATTTATTGTATCACACCTGTTTTCATTTTGCAAGCCTTTTTTAAATAAACTTCATTTTTTTCACAGTCTGTACCAGTTCGGAATTGTGTTTCGTCCGGTTAAACAAGTTCAGAATCGTGTCAACGGCTTCATCCGATTTCATTCCGTTCAGAGCCCTGCGCATAATATATACGGCTTCCTGTTCATCCTGAGTAAGCAGCAGATCCTCCCGTCTTGTCCCGGATTTCGGAATGTCAATGGCCGGAAACATCCGCTTTTCTGAAAGTTTTCTGTCCAGAACGAGTTCCATATTTCCGGTTCCCTTGAATTCTTCATAGATGACATCATCCATTTTGCTTCCCGTTTCCACGAGGGCGGTCGCAAGAATGGTCAGGCTTCCGCCTTCCCGCATATTTCTCGCCGCTCCGAAGAATCGTTTCGGCATATGAAGCGCTGCCGGGTCCAGTCCTCCTGAAAGTGTCCTGCCGCTTGGCGGTACTACAAGATTGTACGCTCTTGCAAGTCTTGTGATACTGTCCAGAAGAATAATCACATCTTTTTTATGTTCCACCAGACGTTTTGCCCGCTCAATCAGCATTTCAGACACTCTCTTATGGTGTTCCGGCAGCTCGTCAAAGGTGGAATAAATGACTTCCACATTTTTCCCTCGAATTGTTTCTTTGATATCTGTCACTTCCTCCGGCCGTTCGTCAATGAGAAGAACGAGGAGATGCATTTCCGGATTGTTTCTTAACACCGAAAGGGCTACCTCTTTTAACAGCGTTGTCTTACCTGCCTTCGGCGGAGAAACGATCATTCCCCTTTGCCCTTTTCCGATCGGCGAAAGCAGATCCACAATCCGCATCGCCGTACTGCTTTTTTCATTTTCAAGACGCAGGCGTTCATTTGGAAAAATCGGCGTCATGTCTTCAAAATTTCTTCTTTTCACCGCAACTGCCGGAGGCAGTCCGTTGATCTTCGTCACAAACAGCAGTGCGCTGAACTTTTCCGACTGGGTTTTGATTCTCGTATTTCCGGACACAATATCGCCGGTCTTGAGTCCGAACTTCCGGATCTGAGACGGTGAAACATACACGTCATTTTCTCCCGGAAGATAATTCTCACACCGGATAAATCCATATCCATCCGGCAGCACTTCCAGGATTCCATTGGCTGTCATGCCGCTGTCCAGGTCGGAAAGCTCCAGTCCGGCGTTCTTTTCTCCCTTTCCTTCCTCTTTCCCTGTATGTTCATGCCGGGTTTCCTTTGTGTGCTCCCCTTCTTCCGTTTTCTGGTTTTTTCTATCTTCTTCAAGAAGGCGTTCAATCAAATCCGATTTTTTCAGTGCGGATGTTCCTTTCAGCCCCCTCGCTTTTGCCACATCTTTCAGTACTGCCAATGAAAGCGTTTCATATTTTTCTTTCATATCCATCATATTCTGTTTTCCTTTCTATACTGTTCTTATGGGAAAAATCGTCTGACTAGACCTGACTGACTTAATACGTCAAGTATACATCACAATTTTCAAAATGAAAAGTGTTTTTTCCAAAATTTAATTGCACCCCTGTTTTAAGAATGGTATGATTGAAGAAGTGATCCTAAACCACGATATATTATAATAGAGAAGAAAAGGTGAGAAATATGGCTGAAAACAATACACTGGAAAAAGCATTGAAAATGCATGAAATCTGGAACGGGAAAATTGAGACAACACCCAAGGCTCATGTCCGCTCCAGGGAAGATCTTGCGATTGCATACACACCGGGAGTTGCGGAGCCTTGCAAAGTAATCGCAAAGGATCCGGAAGCTGCATACAAGTACACCATGAAAGCCAACACAGTTGCGGTAGTATCTGACGGAAGTGCTGTCCTTGGCCTTGGAAACATCGGTGCCCGTGCCGCGATGCCGGTTATGGAGGGAAAGGCGGTTCTTTTTAAAGAATTCGGCCAGGTCAATGCAGTCCCGATCTGTCTGGATACCCAGGATACGGAAGAGATCATTCGTACCGTCGTCAATATTGCTCCTGCTTTTGGCGGAATCAATCTGGAGGATATCTCCGCTCCAAGATGTTTTGAAATTGAAGAGCGCCTGAAAGAGCTGCTTGATATCCCGGTTTTCCACGATGACCAGCACGGTACTGCCATCGTTGTTCTTGCCGGCGTAATCAATGCTCTGAAGGTAGTCGGCAAATCAAAGGAACACTGCCGTGTCGTTGTAAACGGTGCAGGTTCCGCAGGAGTTGCCATTACAAAGCTTCTTCTGACTTACGGATTTTCTCATATTACCATGTGCGATATAAACGGAACCATCTGCAAAGATTCCAGCCATCTGAACTGGATGCAGAAACAGATGGCCGAAATGACCAACCCGGATCAGATCCACGGCACTCTTGCGGATGCACTGAAAGGCGCAGATATCTTTATCGGCGTTTCCGCACCGAATATTGTTACCGCGGAAATGGTCTCCTCCATGAACAAGGACTCCATCCTCTTTGCCATGGCAAATCCGGTTCCGGAGATCATGCCGGATCTTGCAAAAGAAGCCGGGGCAAGAGTCGTCGGCACAGGACGGAGCGATTTCCCGAACCAGGTCAATAATGTCATTGCATTCCCTGGCATTTTCCGGGGCGCTCTGGAGGGACGTGCTTCCCAGATTACGGAAGAAATGAAGCTTGCAGCCGCAAATGCCATCGCTTCTCTGGTACCTGACAGCGAATTAAGCGAGAACAATATCCTTCCGGAGGCTTTTGATCCACGCGTGGCAGACGCCGTAAGCGAAGCGGTCAAAGCCCTGATTCCGTAAGATGCCAGGACAGACCCGCTGGGGTGAAAAGCGGTATTATTCACTGGATTATTACATCCGGCAGACGTTCCATGAAAAGCTGTACAAGCTTTCCTTAAACGCAGGGTGTACCTGCCCGAACCGGGACGGCACCTGCGGAAACCGGGGCTGCATCTTCTGCAGCCGGGGTGGAAGCGGCGACTTTGCAGCAGATGCTTCCCTCTCCATTCCAGAACAGCTCCGGTCAGAAAAAGAAAAACGGAAAGCCAAATACAAAGGGCATTCCTATATTGCCTACTTTCAGGCCTATACCAATACATACGGCCCGGTTTCCATGCTGGAGAAAGCTTTTACGCAGGCTCTGATGGATCCGGAAGTCCGTGTGCTTTCCATTGCCACCCGTCCTGACTGTCTTCCGCCGGATGTACTGCGGCTCCTGGCCCGCCTCAATCAGATCAAACCGGTCTGGGTGGAGCTTGGACTTCAGACGATCCATGAGAAATCGGCAAAGTTTATCCGGAGAGGCTACCCGCTTTCCGTATTTGAAGACGCCGTCAGCCAGCTCCGCGCCTTGAATCTTTCTGTGATTGTCCATACAATTTTGTATCTTCCGGGAGAATCTCAGGCCGACATGCTGGAAACAATAGAATATCTGAACCGGCAGGATATCCAGGGAATCAAGCTGCAGCTTCTCCATGTGCTTCGGGATACCGATCTATATGATTCCTATCTGGAACACCCGTTTTTTCTTCCTTCCATGGAAGAATATCTGGAATTTCTTGGGACCTGCCTATGTCGGCTCAGGCCGGATATTGTCATCCACCGTCTGACCGGCGACGGACCAAAATCCCTGCTTGCGGCACCTCTCTGGACGGGAAATAAACGGCTTGTACTCAATCAGATGGGAAAACAGTTTAAAGAAAGAGACATCTGGCAGGGAAAAGACTGCCGGACTCTTTAGAAAGGAGTATCACGATGTCAGAAACATTCACACTCTATAAACTGATCATTTTATACATGCTCAGTAAAGTGGATTTTCCTCTTACCAATGCTCAGATTTCCGATTTTATTCTAGGAAAAGGATATACGACATATTTTACACTCCAAAAAGCATTGTCCGAGCTCTCCGAGTCCGGACTGATCCGGGAAGAGACCACCCACAACCGGACCATGTACCACCTCACCGAAGAAGGGGAAGAGTCTATCTGCTTTTTTGAAAATAAAATTTCAGACGCCATCAAAAAGGATATCGAGGATTTCTTTGTGGAAAAAAAGTTTTCCCTGAAAAATGAAGTCTCTGTCAAATCCGATTACTACCGGAACACGAACGGAGAATTTTCTGTTCACTGCCAGGTAATCGAACATGCGATGCCTCTGATCGATCTGACTGTCACCGTTCCATCCCACGAGGAGGCCGAGACCATGGCTGCAAACTGGACTGCCAAAAATCAGGAAATCTACGCCTATATCATGACGCATCTGCTTTAAAAAAAGAACTGCCCGACTTTGGCAGTTCTTTTTATGATGTCGGATTCTTCCTGTCTTTCGTCTATTTTCTGATATGCGCCAGCCATTCCTTCATCTCTTTTTCTTTTCCAAGGTCACCCGGATGATAGAATACACTTCCCCGGATTTCATCCGGAAGATACTGCTGGTCCACATAGTGGTTCGGATAATCATGGGCATACTGATAGCCAATTCCATGCCCCAGCGTTTCATGTCCACCGTAATGGGCATCCTGCAAATGTGCCGGTACCGTCGTCTTCTTACTCTTTACGCTTTCCATAGCCTCGGAGACTGCTCTGACAGCCGAATTGCTCTTCGGCGCCGACGCCACATACAGGACTGCCTGGGACAGGATGATCTGTGCTTCCGGCATACCGATCCGTTCCACAGCCTGTGCTGCTGATACGGCCACTGTAAGCGCCATCGGATCCGCATTTCCCACGTCTTCGGATGCGCAGATCATGATTCTCCGTGCGATAAACCGGATATCTTCCCCTGCATACAGCATCTTTGCCAGATAATACACTGCGGCATCCGGGTCAGACCCTCTCATGCTTGAATACACTCGGAGACCACATCCAGTGTCAGATGGATAACCCCGTCTTCGCTTCTTTCTGTAGTCAGCACCGCCAGCTCCACTGCGTTGAGGGCAAGCCTTGCATCCCCTCCTGACATGTCAGCCAGAAACCTGGCTGCATCCGGATCAATTCTGGCGTGATAACTTCCCATGCCTTTTTTCTCATCAGACACCGCGCGCTGAATCAGAACCTCTACTTCCTCCACGGAAAGCGGTTTTAATTCAAACACGGTAGACCTGGAAATCAGCGCCCGGTTCACTTCAAAATAAGGATTCTCCGTCGTTGCGCCGATCAGGATAATCGTCCCGTCCTCTACAAACGGGAGAAGATAGTCCTGCTGTCCTTTGTTGAACCGGTGGATCTCATCAATAAACAAGATCGTTTTCTGCTGGTACATACCTCTGACCTTCTTTGCCTCTTCCACCACGGCCTCCATGTCCTTTTTCCCGGCAACAGTGGCATTGATCTGGCAGAATCTTGCACTGGTGGCATTGGCAATGACTTTGGCCAGTGTTGTTTTTCCAGTTCCCGGAGGGCCGTAAAAAATGACGGATCGTAGCTTGTCCGCCTTAATGGCCCGGTAAAGCAGCTTGTCCTTTCCGATAATATGCTGCTGTCCTACCACTTCTTCCAACGTCTCCGGCCTCAGCCTTGAGGCAAGAGGCGACTCCGTTTCTTTCTGCTTTTCTCTTGCGTATTCAAACAAATCCATCTTTATCTGCCTCCCTGTTCGCATCCGCTTAACGTTCGGATCACTTCTCCCGCAATCATCAGCCCTGCTGCCGGCGGGACAAAAGAAATGCTCCCCGGAAGAGATCTCTTTTCGCCCTTTTCCTCTTCCGTGGTTCGCCCGGAAGTGTCCACCGGCTTTTCTCTGGAATAGAGTACCTTCAAATGATCCACTCCCCTTTTTTTCAGTTCCTTTCGCATTACCCGACAAAGCGGGCAGACGGATGTATGATAAATATCGTCAATTTCAAACAGCTCCGGATGCAACTTGTTGCCGGTACCCATACTGCTGATCAGCGGAATCTGATGCTTCTCTGCATACAACGTAAGGGCAATCTTTGCCGTCACCGTATCAATGGCGTCCACAATATAGTCCGGACGGATTTCAAACACCCGGTCCAGATTGTCTTCCAGAACAAATTCTTCATAGGTCGTCACCTGGATGCGGGGTGAAATATCCGCAATTTTCGCCTTCATGACTTTCGTCTTATACTGTCCGACCGTGCTGTGAAGGGCGATGGACTGCCGGTTGATGTTTGTCAGTGATACTTTGTCATGGTCCACCAGAATCAGATGTCCCACTCCGCTCCGTGCCAGAGCTTCGATGCAGTGAGAGCCGACTCCACCGACCCCGAACACCATGACACAGGATGACGCCAGCCTGTCCATTCCTTCCTTTCCCAATAATAATTCTGTCCTTGAAAATTCATACAGCATCGTGTTCACTTTCCTTAATCCATAATCAGTTCATCCACTGTCACAAACCGGTATCCTGCTTCCGTCAGGGTATCAATGATCTGTAATCCTGCCTCCACAGAAGGTCCGTAACAGTCATGTAATAAAATAATACCATTTTCTTCTGCCTGCGTCACTACCTTTCTTACGATTTCACCTGTGCTTTTCGTACACCAGTCCAGTGGATCAATGTTCCATTTCACCGGCAGCATCTCCATGTCCTGTAAGATCTCTTCTCTCCAGGATCCGTAAGGCGGACGGAGAAACACCGGCCGTTCCCCTGTAATCTGCTCCAGGACTTCATTGGTCATCTCAATCTCTTTTTGCTCCGTCTGCGCATCCACTCTGGTAAGCTCTACATGATGGTAGGTATGGTTTCCGATCAAATGGCCTTCCTCTTTCATTCTTTGAATCAGCTCCGGATATTTCTCTGCCTCCTGTCCAATCACAAAGAAGCTTGCCTTCACATTCCGCTGTTTCAGCCCATCCAGAAGGACCGGCGTAAACACGGCATCCGGGCCATCATCAAACGTGATGGCAATTTTCTTGTCTTCTTGGTCATCCTCCTTTTTTTCCACCTGATTGACACTTTCCGCCGTCTCTTTTGTATTCTGCCAGATTCCCGCCAGACATACCGCGGCCGTCAAAAGAATCTCTGCCGTAAGTTTCCACCGTTTTCCTCTTTTTTTCATGTTCCGTCCTGTCCTTTACTCTCCTGAAAGTGTATTCCCCGCAGGACGCAAATAGAACCCGGAGACTTGAAATACCTTCTATTCTCCAGGTTCTGTTCCTCTTTTGGATCTATTTTCTTTTTTTCTTTTTCTTTTTTTTCACACTGAAACCAAACATACCGATCTTCTTTCCCAGGTTCAGGTATTCTCCATGGGAATAGGCAATCAGACCGGTCTGATTGAGTTCAAACTTGCCATTTTCATTCATATATTCACTGCTCACCTGAACTCCCGTCACATCCGCCAGAAACATATCATGAGTTCCCAGTCTCAGGACCTCTCTCACACGGCACTCAATATTGACCGGGCACTCTGCAATCCCAGGCGCATACTGAAGGGATATCGGCTTCTGTCTGGTAAGATGCATCTCTTTCCATTTATCCACGTCTCTTCCGGAACGCACTCCACAGTAGTCCGCCGCCCTGGCAAGTTTCTCTGTAGTAAGATTGACCACAAACTCTCCCGTTTCTTCAATCATATGATGGGAAAAACGGTTTGGCCGGACCGAAACATAGAGCATCGGAGGATCTGAGCAGACCGTTCCTGTCCAGGCAATGGTCAGAATATTGTCCTTTCCATCCTTCTGGGCACAGCTCACCATGACAGCCGGAAGCGGATATAGCATATTACCTGGTTTGAAGATTTCTTTCTCTGCCATATCGCGCCTCCTCTACTGCTGGAGCTCACTGACCAGAGTCGGAATCAACTGCTTTTTCCGGGATACGACTCCATTTAGTACGATCCGGTCTGTCTCTTCCGGCAGTTCAAAGGCATCGATCACCGTCTGACGGGCACTTCCGCCGCAGCAGAGAAGCTCCGTGGACTGATCCACTATGTTGGTCAGCATAAAGAAAACCATATCCAGTCCGCTCTCTTTGAGCACATCCGGCAGTTCTGGAGACACTTTTTCCCGGATCTCCTGAAGCTCCTCTGCGCTCATGGAATTAATCTGACCTACGCCAAACGTCAATTCATTTACATGAAACTCTTTAAAATCCTGGAAACAGATTTCTGAGACCGATTTGTTGGCCAGATTGCTTCCCGCCTTAAACATCTCTTTTGCAAACTCCTCGATGTCGATTCCCGCAATTCCGGAAAGTGTCCGCGCAGTCGCCTCATCGACCGGAGTGCAGGTCGGAGACTGGAACAGCAGTGTATCCGAAATGATCGCTGCACAGAGAAGACCTGCCGTCTCTTTGGACGGTGTCACCTGGTTTTCCTGATACATCTGGTAGATGATGGTCGCCGTACATCCAAGTGGCTGATTGCGGAAGTAAACCGGCCCCATTGTCTCCAGATTTCCAATTCTGTGGTGATCAATGATTTCCAGAATCTCTGCTTCCTCAATTCCATCTACCGCCTGAGTCCTTTCGTTATGATCTACCAGTACCACCTGCTTCCGCCTCGGCTTTAACAGTCTTCGTCTGGAGATGAAGCCCGCAAATCTTCCTTTCTTATCGATAACCGGGAAATCCCTGTATCTCTTTTTTGACATCACATCCCGCACTTCTTCCAGATAGTCATTGATATGGAATGTGCTTAAATGCTCTTTCGTCATAAAATACTTGACCGGAATACTTTGATTGATCAGACGGGCTGTCGTAAAAGTATCGTGCGGTGTACTGATAATTACCACATCCCTTTCCGCTGCAAGCTTACGGATCGTCTTGGAAACTTCCGCCCCCTGGCAGATCACCAGACAGCTTGCGTCCATTTCAATGGCACAAAGCTGGGACTCGTATCTGTTTCCTACGATAACAAGGTCATCCTCGTCAATAAAATTTTCCATCATATCCGGGGAAGAAGCCGCAATCACGACTTTCCCTTTGACAAAATAGGCATGCTCATTTCCTGTCACAATCGTTCCGTCCAGTGTGTGCATGATGCTCCGGTACTGGGTTCTCGCATCTGACAGCAGATAACTGTCATAGAGTTCCATGTAGGAATTTGCAATATCTCCAATCGTGATAATTCCTTCCAGCTTCTGCTCGTTCAGAACCGGGAGTGTCCGGATGCTGTTCTCCCGCATCATAGCCCAGGCTTCTTTAATGGAGGCCTGGCTGGATACCCCGTCAATCTTCCTGATATCGACATCTTTTAACTGCTGATATACGTTCTGAAGAAGCGCAGGCTCCTCCACATGAAAATAATCCAGCACGTATCTGGTCTCCTCAGAAACTGCGCCGGCTCTTTTGGCCACGTAGTTCTTCCCTGTGATCCGCTTTTTCAGTTCCGCATACGCGATTGCCGAGCAGATCGAATCCGTGTCCGGATTTTTATGTCCTACTACATATACCTTTCTGTCTTTCTGATTATCTGACATACTTTTTACATTTCCTCCCACATGCCGTTCTACGCCGGCAAACTTTTTCTTCATATAAAACTAGAGTATCATTTTTTTTCGTCCGCGCCAACTGTTTTTTCCGGTTTTTGAAAAAATATTCCTCTCCTTTGCTTTCTCTTGTCAAAAAACTATGATATACTTTTTAAAGAAAATACAAAAAGGGGTGCAACATCAATGAACGAAGAATTAGAAAACAAAACATCTGCCCAGGAGCCGCAGGCAGAATCCATGAAAGATTATGAAGATCAGTTTGATATCGCAGATCCATGGCATATCGTACAAAATTATATGGATAACAAGACCAATCTCACCCTGAAAGTAGACGGCGTGGTAAACGGCGGTGTGATTGTCAAGGTTGAGGGACTGCGCGGATTCGTCCCTGCATCCAGACTTTCTCTCTCCTATATCGAGGACCTGGAAACCTATCTTCTGAAAGACATCACAGTCCGTGTCATTGAAGTAGATCCACAAGAGCACCGTCTGATCCTGTCCGCCCGTGAAATTCTGAAAGAAGAGGAAGCGAAAAAACGTGCAGAACGGATTGCACAGATCCAGGTAGGCAGCGTGATGGAAGGGACCGTGGAATCTCTCCAGTCCTACGGAGCGTTTGTCCGCTTTGACGACGGTCTCTCCGGACTTGTCCATGTATTGCAGATCTGCGAAAAGCGAATCAAGACTCCGGCTGATGTCTTAAACATCGGAGACCGTGTCAAAGTCAAAGTGATCGGTATTAAAGACGGAAAGCTGAGTCTGAGCATGAAAGCTCTTTCTGAGGAGAAAGAGAACGCCGAAGAAGATCTTCCTGTAGAACTTCCGAAATCCGAGGAGATCGGAACCAGTCTTGGGGATCTGTTCAAAAACATTCAGCTGTAGCTTTCCGATACGATAATACGTTTCTTTCCACTGAACAGAGGGCGGATGGGATCCTGGATAAGCGGGATCTTCCATCCGCCCTCTGTTTTTCTAACCAAAAGTGCTGCCTGCAGGTTTGCCCTTTGTCTTACATCCGCTCCAGATCCTGTATCCATACGGCAGCGCAGGCATCGCTTGGCATCCTCCAGTCTCCCCTTGGGGAAAGTGCGACGGTACCTACCTTTGGTCCGTCCGGCAGACAGGACCGCTTAAACTGCTGCGAGAAAAATCTCCAGTAGAATTTCTTCAGCCATTTCAAAATCGTCTCCTCATCGTAGATTCCCTGGAACGCAATCTTTGCTATCCGGTAAATCTTGGAAGGTTCATAGCCAAATCGCAGCACATAGTAAAGATAAAAATCATGCAGCTCATACGGTCCCACCAGATCTTCGGTTTTCTGTGCGATCTGTCCGTCCTCCGGAGGCAGAAGCTCCGGACTCACCGGTGTGTCCAGCACATCCAGCAGGACCTGACGGAGCTCGTCATCCTGACAGGTATCCGCATAATACTGCACCAGATGACGCACCAGCGTCTTCGGTACCGATGCATTGACTCCGTACATGGACATATGATCCCCATTGTATGTTGCCCATCCAAGGGCGAGCTCCGACATATCACCTGTCCCAATCACAAGACCGCCGTCTTTGTTGGCCAGATCCATCAGTACCTGTGTTCTCTCCCTGGCCTGTCCGTTTTCATAAGTCACACTGTGATCATTGATATCATGGCCGATATCCCGGAAATGAACGGTCACCGCCTCCCGGATCGGAACTTCCTTCAGAGTCGCCCCAATCTTCTGCGACATGCGGCATGCGTTCCGGTATGTGCGGTCCGTTGTTCCAAAGCAGGGCATCGTCACTGCAAGAATTCTGGATCTTGGAATTCCAATCCAGTCAAACGCCTTTGCCGTCACCAGAAGGGCAAGGGTGGAATCCAGCCCTCCGGAAATCCCCACTACGGCACTGGATGCCTTTGTATGCATCAGACGCTTTTTCAGTCCCATTGCCTGAATCGACAGGATTTCCTCACATCTTGCAGCCCGTTCCTGCTCATCCTGAGGGACAAACGGTGCCGGCGCAAATGTTCTTGTAAGCACTGTCTCCTCTTCCTCTGCGGAAAAAGGCACGACCGGAAGTGTTTTGTCATCCGCTGACCGGAATGTCGTGTTCTTTCTCCGCTCGGACAGCAGTCTTTTGATATCAATTTCACTGTAAATAGTTTCATTTGCAAATCTTCTGGAAGCCTTCAGGATGGTGCCGTTTTCCGCAATCAGATTGTGCCCTCCGAACACAACATCGGTGGTAGATTCTCCCTCTCCCGCATTGGAGTATACATATCCGGCAATCAGTCTTGCTGACTGCCCCTTGATCAGCTCCTCCCGGTACCGGTCTTTTCCAATCGTCTCATCGCTTGCAGAACAGTTCACCAGAATCACTGCTCCTTCCAGAGCAGCCCGGATGCTTGGAGGAACCGGTGACCATACATCTTCGCAGATCTCAGCCGACACAATCAGACCATCCGTTTCCCTGGAAGCGAACAGAATCTGCGGCCCGAACGGAACTTCTTTCCCCTGAAACGGAACTGTCCGTACCCGGTCCGGTCCCGGTGTAAACTGCCTCATCTCATAAAACTCACCGTAATTTGGCAGAAAGGTCTTGGTGGTAAATCCAATGACTTCTCCTTTATTTAAAGCTGCTGCCGTATTATACAGCTCTCCGTCCACTGCAAGGGGACATCCTACAAATACGAGCGCTTCCATCTCCCTGGTCTCCTGCGCGATGCGGATGAGCCCTTCTTTTGCCTTCTCCAGCAGAATATCCTGTGTAAACAGATCCCCACAGGTATATCCGGTAATGCACAGCTCCGGAAATACAATCACTTTCGCCCCGTTTCCGGCAGCCTCTTTCATTTTTCTGATAATTTCGTCTGTATTAAACACTGTATCTGCTACACGGATATCAGGTGTAGCTGCCGCCACTTTGATAAATCCCTGTTTCATGGCCTGCCCCTCTTTTCCTTTTATTTTTTCTTCGCCTGCGCCAAAAGAGCGGACAGTTCATCCACACTGAAGGTGTAAGCCGTATTACAGAAGTGACATTTCACTTCGATGTCTTTTCCATCCTGGATCATTTCCCTGATCTCTTTCTCTCCGATACTGAGAATCGCCTTTTCAATCTTTGCTTTGGAACAGTCACAGTAAAACCGTGTCGGCATCGTATCGGTGATCTCAATATCCATCCCCTTTAATACCTCTTCCAGCAGGGATTCCGGTGTGTGCCCCTGTTCCAGAAGGGCCGTTACGGAATGAATGTTGCTGATATTCTCTTCCAGCTGCTCCAGTACTTTTTCCTCGATGAATGGCATAACCTGCACAATAAATCCTCCGGCGCATTTTACCGTATTATCTTTCTCCATCAGGACTCCAAGTCCTACCGAAGACGGCACCTGCTCGGAATTTGCGAAATAATAAGTCAGGTCATCTCCGATCTCACCGGTCTGGAGAATCGTCTGCCCCACATAAGGCTCTTTTAAGCCCATATCCTTGATTACATTCAAAATACCAAGTCCAAGTGCTCCCCCTACATCCAGCTTTCCGTTTTTCGGTGGAAGCATCACATCCGGATTTTCCACATACCCTTTTACATCCGCCTTACTGTCCGCAGTCACCGTCAATCCCTGAATCGGTCCATCACACTTGATCTGGATCGTCAGAATATCGGTATCATTTTTCATCATGCTGCCCATCATGGCTCCCGCAGTCAGAAGCCGGCCAAGCGCCGCTGTCGCGACCGGGCTGGTATTATGGTGCTGTCTTGCCGTCTCCACCATCTCTGTCGATGTAACAGCGAAGGCCCTGATCTGGCTTCCTGCAGCGGTTGCCCGCACTAAATAATCTTTCATTTCTGATTCCTCATTTCTTTTTTATTCCAGTCTTTTCTTTCCGCATTCTCTTGCTGCCACACAGATCCGCACACTGTCTTCTTTTGGTGCCTCCCTTGTAAAACCATCATACATGGCTTCCAGTTTCAGTCCGGCAAGGCGCAGGCATTCCCGGATTTCCTCGACTGTGTATCCGCGCTGAAAATGCGTCTCTTCAAATTTCCTGTACAGTTCTCCCTCCCGGACGAAGATCGTCAGATCGTATTCATTCATCTGCTCTTTGGGATCGTAGAAGTTTTCCCAGATAAAACTGCAGTCCTCTCGATTCTCCGCAATGGTCGTATCTCCCAGAAGCTCTCTGTACTTATACTCTGTATTAAAATCAAACAAAAACAGTCCGCCTGGATCCAGATAATTATTGACAAGCGCAAAAGTCTCTGTCAATTCCTTCGGGTCTGTGATATAGTTGACGGAATCACAGGCACTGATGACTCCGCGTACCGTCCCGTAAAGCTCAAACTCTCTCATATCCTGAAGAAGGTAGAGAATGTCGTGCCCGGATGCCTCTCTTTTGGCCGCCGCGATCTCCAGCATCTCCTCCGAATTATCCACCCCGATCATATCGTACCCACTCTTCGCAAGAAGCTCGGTCATACTCCCGGTGCCACAGCCAAGATCCAGAATCAGTCCGTCCCGGATCCCATTTTCCTGCAGTATTCCTGTATAATACTTGGTCCACTCTTCGTACGGAACATTGTCCATAAAAGTATCATATACCTCTGCAAATCCCGTATATGCATCCATCTGATCATCTCCTGCCGACTATAAATCCGGCTTATTATAGCACGATTTCCAGTTTTTTTAAAGGGGCAAAAATCCTCCGGGAACATAACTCCCGGAGGATCTCTTCTTTTTTCTTTATTCGATTACGTGAATCCATCCTTCCGGAGCTTCGATCCGTCCCATCTGGATTCCTGTCAGTGTATCGTACAGCTTCTTTGTAACCGGTCCCATCTCTTCCATGCCGCTTGCAAAGCAGATTTCCTTTCCATGGTCTACGATCTTTCCGACCGGCGAAACCACTGCCGCCGTTCCGCAAAGACCGCACTCTGTAAATTCCGGAACTTCTTCCAGTGTCACTTCTCTTTCTTCCGTCTCCAGTCCCAGATATTCCTTTGCGACATAAAGAAGGGAACGTCTGGTAATGGACGGGAGAATTGAGGAAGACTTCGGTGTCACAACTTTTCCGTCCTTCGTCACAAAGATGAAGTTTGCGCCGCCGGTCTCTTCTACCTTGGTCCTCGTCGCAGCGTCCAGATACATATTCTCCGCATATCCTTCTTCATGAGCGGTCACAATCGCGTGAAGGCTCATCGCATAATTCAGACCTGCCTTGATATGTCCTGTTCCATGCGGTGCCGCACGGTCAAAGTCGGATACTTTGATGGTAATCGGCTTTGCTCCGCCTTTAAAGTATGGTCCGACCGGAGTGGTTAAAATACGGAACTGATACTCCTCTGCCGGGCTGACGCCGATCACAGGGCTGGATCCAAACATATACGGCCGGATATAGAGCGTTGCGCCGGATCCGAACGGAGGAACCCATGCTGCATTTGCCTTGACCGTCTGTGTCACAGCATCAATGAACCGCTCCTTCGGGAATGCAGGCATCTCCAGTCTCTTTGCAGAATCAATCATTCGCTCTGCATTCAGGTCCGGACGGAATGTGACGATCTTTCCGTCTTCTGTCGTGTAAGCCTTTAAGCCTTCAAATACAGTCTGGGCATACTGGAATACACCGGCACACTCATTCAGCACGATATTGGCATCGGATGCCAGACATCCTTCATCCCATGCTCCGTTTTTATAATTGGAAACATATCTTTTATCAGTCTGGATATATTGAAATCCCAGATTTGACCAGTCCAAATTTTTCTTTTCCATTTCCATCCACTCCAATCTTATTTTCTTATTTTTCTAGTATAAGACTGTTTCAGAAAAAATTCAAGAGTGCACTCTGTTTTTTTTCAATCTCCCGCTTTTATCGCTCCGCCATGCTGATTGCTTCGATTCCGACACTTCCACCCCGCACGACTTCCATATCCTTAAACTCTTCTTTTAACAGTTTGACAACTGCATCGTTTTTTGTAGCCGTCTGCAAAAACTCAAGCAGCATACTGTCCTTCCCATAGTCGATCACTTCCGCTTTGAAGGTCTCTGCGATCTGGAACAGCTCTGTCTTATCCTCCAGACTACATCTTTTGATTTTCACATAAAGGATCTCTTTCATACAGACGGAAAGATCTGTAAAGTCGATGACTTTGATCACTTCCACCATACGGTTCAGCTGTTTTTTGATCTGCTCAAACGTTTCCTCATCGCAATGTGTCTCGATGGTCATCCTGGAGATCGTCGGATCCTCCGTCCTTCCTACCGTCAGACTTTCCAGATTGTAGCATTTTGCGGAAAACAGTCCGGAAATCTTGGAAAGCACACCGATCTGATTTTCCACATAAAGAGAGATCCATCTTTTTTTCAACATTCCATTCATTTTCTTTTCCTCCTTCTCTAGCAGTCCATCAGCATTTCGTGAAGTGTTCCGTTAGGTTTTACCATCGGATAGACAAGCTCTTCCGGATCGATGATAAATTCGATCAGAGTCGGTACCTTCGTCTCCTTTGCCGCTGCCCGAAGAGCCGGCTCGATCTCCTCTTTCTTTTCCACACGGATTCCCTTCGCCCCATAGCTTTCCGCCAGTTTTACAAAATCCGGCGTATATTCCGGAAGCTTTTCATCTCCTCTTCGCAGAGCAGCTCCCGCCAGCAGATTGGTCATGGCATACCGTTTGCCGTAGAAAAGTTTCTGCCACTGCCTTACCATTCCAAGATACGTATTATTCAAAACGCAGATGACAATCGGAAGCTCTTCCAGCACTGCCGTGGCAAATTCCTGGATGTTCATCTGCATACCGCCGTCTCCGGAAACGACAATCACCGGTTTGTCCGGATTGCCAATCTTCGCGCCGATTCCGCCTGGGAATCCGTATCCCATCGTTCCAAGACCGCCTGACATCAACAGTCGTTTTTTCGGCGTAATCTCCGCATACTGTGCAGCGAACATCTGATGCTGTCCAACGTCTGTCACGATAATTCCTTCGTCAAAGACATGGTTGATCCCTTCGATCACATCCTGCGGGAGCATTGTATTTCCTTTCTTTTTCATCTGAAGCGGATGCTCCTTCTCCCAGGAATGAATCGTCTCCATCCAGTCGGCAGTATCTTTCTCCTCCGCATAGTCCAGCATTTTTTCGATTGCTTCTTTGGCATCCGCTACAATCGGAACATCTACATGAATGTTCTTGGATATAGATGCGGTATCGATATCGATATGCACAATCTTTGCATTTGGTGCAAAGGCATGAAGTTTTCCTGTAATCCGGTCATTAAATCTGGTTCCAATGGAAAACAGAACATCGCATTCCTCCACTGCCATGTTGGCGGCATAGGCTCCATGCATGCCGAGATTGGCCACGTAATAAGGATGATTGGTCGGCACCGCCCCTCTTCCCATAACGGTCGTCACCACAGGGATCTTCGTCTTTTCCACCAGCCGTGTAAACGCCTCGTTTGCTCTTGCGATATTGACGCCGCCTCCTGCAAGGAAGAGCGGACGCTTTGCATGATTTAACAGTTTCACTGCCCGTTTCAACTGTCCGATATGCACACTGGTGTTCGGCTTATATCCACGGATGTTGACTTCCTTTGGATACTCCGAAGATCCCAGTTCTCCCATCACATCTTTTGGAAGATCCACCAGAACCGGGCCAGGCTTTCCGCTTCTCGCAATATAAAAGGCTTCTTTGATAATTCTTCCCAGATCCTCTCTGCGGTGAACTGTCACTCCGTATTTGGTAATGCTTCTTGTAATCCCTACAATATCCACTTCCTGGAATGCATCATTGCCGATCAGATGTCTCGCCACCTGTCCTGTAAAGCATACCAGCGGCACGCTGTCGTAATTGGCCGTTGCAAGCCCGGTCACCAGGTTTGTGGCGCCTGGTCCGCTTGTCACCAGACAGACACCGACCTTCCCTGTCGATCTTGCATAGGCGTCCGCCTCGTGGACCAGCGCCTGCTCATGCCTTGGGAGAATGATTTTGATGTCTCCCTGTTTGTAGAGCTCATCACTGATATCAATCGTACACGCTCCCGGATATCCAAAGAGCGTATCAACACCTTCTTCTTTTAATGCTTTTACCAGAAGCTTGTTTCCGCTGATTTTTCTCATGCCGTTTCCTCCTTTTCTTCTCCTGCTCCAAACCCTCTGTCTTTTCCTGCATCCATACGGAAATCATATTCTTCAGGCGGTCAAAAAAGTCTTCCTTTAGAAAAAAAGTCGCCCTAAGCCTTTGCTTAGGGCGAATAAATCCGTGATACCACCTAACTTCAGAATTTCTCTGCACTCAACCAGTACTTTCATACTGTTTCCCGATAACGCTGGAACAGCGTCGGAGCCTAATCACATCTTACTTCCTGTATCGAATAAGACCTTTTCAGTCCGCTGTTCGTGGGCCAGTTCCCTCCTGCCTTCACGAAGACTTTCACCATCCGTCTCCTCTCTGCGCATCCGGCTCGAAGCTACTCCTCCCAGTCACTACATTTCTCTGTCTCGTTAAAGTAATTATTGACATTATACGTGGTCGAGCTGTCGATTGTCAAGCTTTTTCTCCCGGATCAGTGGTCTGTATTTTTTCTTTGGTACTTTGCAAACACATATTCCAGATCAAAATAGGTCTGCTCATCGGACTCGCCTTCCAGTATCCAGTCCTCCTCCTGATCCAGATTCGGGAAAAAGGTATCCGCCTCATAGGCATGGTCCGTCTTCGTCACATATGCCTCTGTACAGTACGGAAGCAGCATCCGGTAAATACTTTCACCGCCAATGACAAAAAGGCTCTCCTCCGGATATTTCCTAACTTCTTCCAGCAGTTCTTCTTTGCTGTGGACAACAACAGCCCCCTTTGCCTCATAGTGCGGATCTCTTGTAAGAACGATATTGGTTCTGTTTTTCAGCGGCTGTCCTCCCGGAAAACTTTCCAGTGTTTTTCTTCCCATAATGACTACCTGTCCGGTCGTAGTCTCCCGGAAAAACTTCATATCGGCCGGAATGCTGACAAGCAGCTTGTTCTTGTTTCCTATAGCCCAGTTTTTATCTACATTTACAATCAGCTTCATGCCTGTATCTCCTCTTTCTCTTATACTGCGATCGGAATATTTTTGATCTGCGGTCCTGTCACATAGTCATCCAGACGCACATCATCCGGCGTAAAATCATAAAAATTTTTAATCTCCGGATTCAGCCAGAACTTTGGCGCCTCATGCTGCTCTCTGGAAATCAGCTCCTCCACCAGAGGAATATGCCGGTCATAAATATGTGCGTCCGCAATTACATGGACAAACTCCCCTGCCTGCATGTCACAGACCTGTGCCATCATGTGCATCAGTACCGCATACTGACAGACATTCCAGTTGTTTGCGGCCAGGACATCCTGGGACCGCTGATTCAGGATTCCATTTAGTACCAGCTTTTCGCTGTCAGGACGCTTTGTCACATTAAAGGTCATGCTGTAAGCACATGGATACAGATTCATCTCATGGAGATCCTGATGGACATAAATATTCGTCAGAATTCTCCTACTGTATGGATTGTGTTTCAGATCATAAATCACACGATCCACCTGGTCCATCATTCCCTCTTTGTACTGATGCTTCACTCCCATCTGGTATCCGTACGCTTTTCCGATGGAACCGTCCTCATCAGCCCAGCTGTCCCAGATATGGGGTTTCAGATCGTGAATATTGTTGGATTTGCGCTGCCAGATCCAGAGCATTTCGTCCGTACAGCTTTTAATTCCGGTCCTTCGAAGCGTCAGCGCCGGGAATTCTTTGGAAAGATCATACCGGTTTACCACTGCGAACTTCTTTATCGTATAGGCCGGAGTCCCATCCTCCCATTTTGGGCGCACCTTTTCCCCTTCCGTACTGGTTCCGTGATCTATGATGTCTCTGCACATGCTGACAAAAACCTGATCCGCATAACTCATATTGTTACCTCCTGTTCATTCGATTTCTAGTGTGATTTCATCAAGGCAAATACCTTTGCTCTGGATAATGTCCGTACTACGAGATAAAACAGGACTGTTTCCACCGGCACCATCAGAATCTGCTTGAGCAGTCTGGCCGGAAGCAGCACTGCGAAAGAACTGCCGTACATGACGGTAAGCCAGAATGTGTTCAGACAGGTATTTACCAGTACCGCAACCAGAACCTTGGCCAGTATGATCCTTCCCACGGAAAGCGGCTTCTTGTACAATATCAATCCATAAATAACGCCGCCCGCCGCCGCACTGATGGTAAAACCTGGGAAAAAGGCTCCCGTCGGCTTGACGAGAAATTTCAGGATATCTGCGGTTCCTGCCACAATTCCACCCACAGATGGTCCAAACAGCATGGCCGCAATCTCATTTGGCAAAAAGGAAAATCCGATCTTGAGAAAGTCAGTCACCTGTACTGTTCCAAAAAAGCCCAGCATCACGGCCAGTGCCAGAAGCATGGCAATGACAGCCAGCGTGCGGCTGTCCTTTAGTTCTTCGGCCGATTCCCGGAACAGGTCTCGTAGTTTCTTACATTTTTCCATAAAAATATACCTCCTTTGCAGTAGTCCTTTTGCCACGCACAGCAGGTATATTGTTCTCTGTCTATGTGCAGCAGCGGGATGCGAAATATGTACCGCAAGAAACATCTTTTCGTCCATCGGCAACTCCCCGTCCGAGTGGCACTTAACGCACATATTTCTACTCTGCCTGTTCATTTCGTCTCTGATTATAGCACGAACTCTCTTTACCGTAAAGATCTTTCTCAGTATCCCATGGCCTCTTCTCTGGTCATCCAGAAATGGATACCGTGTGTGGAGTCCTTCCACCTGTCTTCGGTAAAGGAATCGGCGTACACCCATGCTCCTTTCCGGTATACAAAATTCTCATCCACCATGGACCATGCCTCATCGAATTCTTCCGTACCGTCAAAGCTTTTGATTGTCAGCACTTTGGCCTTGTCACAGCGGCATGTGGGTCCTGTGGCCGAGCTTCTTCTGGCGTCTGCCGGTACGAGGAGTTGGACAATCCGGTCATACAGACACTTTTTGTACGCCACGAAGGCCCCGGTCTCCGGACAGCGCATGACATATCCCCTGGTTGTCTCATCCATCTTTGCTCCCGTCAGATCGGCATATTCCAGCACACACAGCCGAATATCCGCGCCCCGGAAATCCGCATGGCAAAGCCTGCATCCCCGCAGATCCGCTCCTCTTAGATCCGCACCACAAAACACCGCACCTTCCAGATCACAGTCCCGGAATCTTGCATTTTTCAGGCAGCACTCTGTAAAATCTGTATTTTTAAAACTGACCGATGTGAATTCTCCCCATTCCAGATTCTGACCCCTTAACTTTTCCCCGTCCATACTGCATTGTTCCCATACTGTTTTTCCATTCTTTTTTTCCATATTTTTGCCCCGTTTCTGATTCTATTTTTGTTTTTTAATTTTTTCAAAAAACATGTTGACATTTCCTTTCTTTTATAGTATCATACTTTTTGTTCCGAGTGAACAAAATCTGATAAGCGACAGTGGCTCAGTTGGTAGAGTACGACCTTGCCAAGGTCGGGGTCGCGGGTTCGAGCCCCGTCTGTCGCTCTTCTTTTTCAAATTTAACAGTGTGCGACAGTGGCTCAGTTGGTAGAGTACAACCTTGCCAAGGTTGGGGTCGCGGGTTCGAGCCCCGTCTGTCGCTCTTAAAACACGATTCATCTGAATCGTGTTTTTCTTTTTTCATTCTTCCATCTTTTCATAAAGAAAAGGATGCCCCAGTTTCCTGCAGCATCCTTTCCGCTGATTTTCCATATGATTACGCTTCTGTTCCGGCATCTTCCTCTTCTGTTCTGATCACGCCGATTCCCAGCTCTTCCAGCTGTTTTGCCGCCACCTCGGACGGAGCTTCCAGCATCATATCAGATGCATCCTTTACCTTCGGGAATGCGATGACATCACGAATGCTGTCCACTTTTGCCATCAGCATAACGAGACGGTCCAGTCCGTAGGCCAGTCCTGCATGAGGCGGTACTCCGTATTTGAATGCGTTCAGAAGGAAGCCAAACTGCTCTTCTGCTTCTTCCTTGCTGAAACCGATCACTTCAAACATCTTCGTCTGGATATCATTCTGATGGATCCGGACGCTTCCTCCGCCCAGCTCGGTTCCGTTGAGCACGATGTCGTAGGCTTTCGCGCGGACTCTTCCCGGATCACTGTCCAGATATGGAAGATCTTCTTCCATCGGCATGGTAAACGGATGGTGCATAGCTACGAAACGATTCTCCTCTTCATTCCACTCAAGCAGCGGGAACTCTGTCACCCAGAGGAAATTGTACTGGCTCTTGTCAAGAAGATCCAGCTGTCTTGCGATCTCAAGACGCAGATTGCCAAGCACATCCCATACAACCTTGTTCTGATCTGCCGCAAACAAAAGCAGATCGCCAGGCTGTCCGTCCATAGCCTGAATCAGGGCCGCCATCTCTTCTTCGGTCATAAATTTTGCGAAGGAGGATTTCACGCTTCCGTCTTCCTGAACCGCTGCATAGGCAAGACCTTTCGCCCCATATCCTTTTGCGAATTCTACCAGCTTATCTATCTTTTTACGCGGCATAGCGCCCTGACCTTTTGCATTGATTCCTCTGACGCTTCCGCCCTGCTCCAGCGCTCCTGTAAAGACGCCGAATCCACAATTCTTCACGATTTCGCTGACATTGACAAGTTCCATTCCAAAACGGGTGTCCGGCTTGTCAGATCCAAAGCGGTCCATGGCTTCCTGCCATGTCATTCTCTGAATCGGAAGCTTCACTTCCACACCCAGCACCTCTTTAAATAAATACGCCAGCAGGCGCTCGTTCACTTCCAGCACATCGTCTACATCCACGAAGGAAAGCTCCATATCAATCTGGGTAAATTCCGGCTGACGGTCCGCACGAAGATCTTCATCGCGGTAACATCTGGCAAGCTGGAAATATCGGTCGCATCCGGAACACATCAACAACTGCTTTAATGTCTGAGGAGACTGCGGCAATGCGTAAAAGCTGCCTGGATGCACACGGCTTGGAACCAGATAATCTCTTGCTCCTTCCGGAGTGCTCTTCACAAGCGTCGGAGTCTCGATCTCCAAAAATCCCTCATTTGCCAGGAACTGTCTTGTCAAAGTGGCAATCTGGCTTCTCATGCGAAGATTCCGCTGCATGTCCGGTCTTCTTAAATCCAGGAACCGGTATTTCAGGCGAAGTTCCTCTTTCGTCTTGCTGTCCTCCTCAATCGGGAACGGCGGAGTTTCAGATTCAGAAAGGATCCGCAGTTCCTTTACGCGGACTTCGATGGCCCCCGTTGCAAGATTTTCATTGACCGCACCGGACCGTGCCTCCACAGTTCCCACCGCTGCAATCACAAATTCGCTTCTGAGCTTTCCTGCTTTTTCAAATCCTTCTTCATCAATGCTTCCATTTTCAAAAATCAGCTGAAGAATCCCGGAACGATCCCTCAGATCGACAAAAATAATGCCGCCTTTGTTTCTGTTTTTCTGTACCCATCCCATGACGGTAACGGTCTCACCGATATTGGCTGTACCAAGCTCCGCACACCGATGGCTCCTTTTCAGGCCTTTCATTGATTCTGCCATGTTCTCTTCCTCCATTTATCGTGCTCTATTTTTCGCCTTCCGGCGCAAATTCCCGTACAAAACATTCTTTCACATCGGTATAGCCGTCCTGCGCAAGCTGTTCTTTCTGGAATTTTTTGTTCTTCTTCATATTTGACACCAGCACCTGATATCCTTTTCCTCTTTCTTCCTTTGCAAGAGCAAGGATACGGGTAATCCCCTCTGCCGGCATTCCCTTTTCAATCAGAAATGCCTTCTTCTCTTTCCGGGTCGGCACCTGATATCCGCTTTCCAGAAGCAGAAGGACGATCCGCTCAAATCCAATGGAAAATCCGCAGGCCGGTGTATCCTGCCCTGTAAACTTTCCGATCATCTTATCATAGCGTCCGCCTCCTCCTACGGATCCGCCGAATTCATCCATGGAGATTTCAAAAATCGTGCCTGTATAATAGGACATTCCACGTACAAGTGTCGGGTCAAAACTCATTTTAAACTCTGCTTCCTTGACCGCTTCCACAGTGGAAATGATGGTCTCCAGGCCGTCTGCGGTCTCCGGTGCAAGAAATCCTTCCAGCTTTTTCTTCAGATACCGGATTCCTTCTATATCCTGCGTCACTTCCTTAAAGAGTTCCAGATATGTCTCCACTACGGATGCCTCATATCCTGCCTCTTTCAACTCACTTTCCACACCTTCCAGACCAATCTTGTCCATCTTGTCCAGAATAATAAAGACTTCATCATAGCTCTCCTCCGGGAATCCGCTGTATGAGGCCATATCCTTTAAGATCTGCCTGTCGTTGATCCGGATCGTAAAGTTTTTAAAATTCAGCTTCCCAAGCAGCGTACTGGTTGCAAGGATCAGCTCAATCTCTGCCAGATTGGACGGCTCCCCAAGAATGTCAATGTCACACTGCATGAACTGGCGGTATCTTCCCCGCTGCGGTCTGTCTGCTCTCCAGACATTACCGATCTGAAGTGCTTTAAACGGGGACGGCAGCTCATTTGCATGATTTGCATAGTACCTGGACAATGGCAGCGTCAGATCATACCTGAGTCCTCCGTCCACCAGATCCGCTTCTGTCTTAGCGGTCTCCAGGTTCAGCTTTGCCCCTCTTTTTAAGATCTTGAAAATGAGCTGCTCGTTTTCTCCTCCCTGCTTGCTGAGAAGATTTTCAATATGCTCTACGCACGGCGTCTCAATGGATGAAAATCCAAATGTGCGGTATGTTTCTTTGATCAGCTGTATTACATAGTCCCGGATCTCCATCTCCCTTGGGAGCATATCATTCATTCCGGTAACCGGTTTTTTCTTTAATGCCATAACCATTCTCCTTTTCGCTCTATCATCTCATCAATCCGGGCAATGTACTCATCCACATTTTTCACATTTTCAATACGGATCAGCTTTGTCATCTTTTTCTTCCGGCTGCCCGGCATTTCGACTTCTTCAGGGAGGACAATCTTTGTAGAAGCGCCGGCTCCGGCCGCTATAATCGACTGTTTTTCCTCCATAATTAGTATATTGTAAATTCCCGCTTTGTCAACCTCTGCATATCCTACATTCTCAAAATTTCCAGCCATATTTTTCTGGCGGTACAGATAGTACGGGACGAGCCCCATCTCCTCCGCGCACCGGTAAGCCGCGTCAATCATGGCGGTCAGATCTCCGGCTGAAAGCTGATGGCCGGTAAATCCCTCCCCGCTTCTCTGCTCCTGCCGAAGCCTCGATGCCCGTTTGATTGCAAGCGCATGTACCGTCAGACTGTCCGGATGAAGCTTTTTGATCTTTCTCAAGGTATCCTCCATATCTTCCGGCGTCTCCCCCGGCAGCCCTGCAATCAAATCCATATTGATATTCTCAAATCCAAGCTCCCGCGCCAGATCAAAGGTCCGCACCACATCTTCTACTGTGTGCCTTCTTCCCACCAGATCCAGTGTTTTCTGCTGCATGGTCTGAGGATTTACCGAAATTCTGTCAATTCCATGAGCCTTTAGCACTTCCAGTTTTTCCCTTGTAATACTGTCCGGCCTTCCGGCCTCCACAGTCAGCTCCAGAAGATGTTCGTAGGAAAATTCCTTCTCCAGATGTCCCAGCAGCCGGTCCAGCTGCTCTGCACTCAGCGAGGTGGGGGTCCCCCCTCCCAGGTAGATCGTATTGAGTTTCTTCTCTTTGGAAACTTCCGCAATATAGGACAGCTCTTTGCAGAGCGCATCCAGATAGGCATCTGTGCGCTCCAGATACTGTGCGATCGGATAGGATGTAAACGAACAGTAGGCACAGGTTGTCGGGCAGAACGGTATGCCCACATACAGGCTGTATCCATGCTCGTAGTCCAGCCGCGACAGCAGTTCTCGTTCTCGTTTTGCGATGGCAAGTCCCAGCTCCGCCTTTTCTTCCGACACAAAGTGTTCCCGCTCGATCCAGTGAAGGATTTCCTGATCGGGTACTCCCTCTTCCAGTTTCTGCATAAACATTTTGGTCGGCCGCACGCCGGTCAGGCTTCCCCAGGGAAGTCGCTTTCCCGTCGTCCGGCTCAGTTGTTCGTAAAGCGCACTGATCACCAGGTGCTTTTTCCCGCTCCGGTCCATCTGCCGAGTTTCACTTTCCTCTCCGGCCAGGTCGACACAAAAACAAGAATCACGGTCCGTTTCAATCCTGACCTGTGACTCTTGCTCTTCGTTTACCTGCTGTTTGATTTCTTCGTCCGGATAAAAAGCCTTCAACAGATGATACGCGTCATATGTATATAAAGTATCATTACATGTCAGCTTCATCATAGTCTCTCCCGCCCGTTATCTTCTCAGAAACGGATTGTATTTCTTCTCTTCTCCGATGGTGGTCGCATCCATATGGCCTGGCAGAACTTTTGTCTCGTCCGGCAGCGGAAGCAGTTTCTCCTCAATTCCCCGAACCAGATCCGACATGCTTCCGCCCTCGAAATCCGTCCTTCCAACCGAATGATGGAACAGTGTATCGCCGCTGAAGAGGATGCCCTCCTTGGCAACATAATAGCAGACTCCGCCCGGCGTATGCCCCGGCGTAAAGAACACCTGAAAATCATATCCTGCGATCGAGAGGATTTCCCCGTCTTTTACATAGCGGGCATCGGAAAAAGTGTATCCGTTCGTATAAATATCGGACTGATTCCAGTGGGCATCCTGCAAAAGAGCCGCTTCCTTTTCTCCCGCATAAACGGGCACGTCATACACCTTCCGGAAATCTTCGATCCCCATGATATGGTCAAAATGCCCATGTGTCAGGAGAATGGCCTTCATATCAAGACCTTCCTCCTGAATAAAATTCATCAGCTTTTTCGGGCAGGCCGCCGGATCGACCAGAACGGCCTCTTTCGTCTCTTCATGATACGCAACGTAAGTATTCGTCCCGATAATTCCTGTTACAAATGTCTGAATCTTCATCTTTCTTTTCCCGGCCTTTCCTTAGCCTGTAGTCCTTTCTATATCAATTACGTTTTCAAGCTGTCTGAGTTTCCCTACAAGACGGCTCATCTCTTCTTTTCCTTTGACGACAAATCCCATCTCCACAGTGGATACGCCCTTTTTACTGGTACGGACATTCATTGTCTTAATGTCAATTTCCGCCTCCGTAAAGACTCTGGAAATCTCCATCAGCATACCCGGCTTATCTTCCACAAACATTTTGATCTCCGCAAAATATTTTCCTTCGGACGTTTCGGCCGCATCTGCCTCCCACTCAACCGGAATCAGTCTTGCCCGCTCCCGCTCAGTCAGATGGAGCACATTGATACAGTCCGTCCTGTGGATGGTAAGGCCTCGTCCTCTTGTCACAAATCCTACAATCTCATCTCCTGGAAGCGGATTGCAGCATCTGGAAAACCGCACTGCCATATCGTCAATTCCCTTGACAATCACGCCGCTTTTTGACTTGGCAATGTGGACCACATTTTTCGATGCCTCCGCCACCTTTTCCAGAACCGCCTCATCGGTGATCTCCTGCCGGTGATCTTTATTGTACTCCTCTGCCAGCCGGTTGACAATCTGTCCCTCTTTCAGTCCTCCGTGGCCGATTGCGGCAAGAACGGAATCCCAGTCCTTGAACCCGTATTTCTGCTGGACGATCTGCTGGTATTTCGGCTTCAGCAGATTGCCCTGGTCAAAGCCCTTGGCCTTGCAGTAGGAAACAAGCATTTCCTTTCCTTTGACAATGTTTTCTTCCTTAAACTGCTTCTTAAACCATTGATTGATCTTGTTTTTGGCCTGTGTGCTTTTCACAATATTCAGCCAGTCCCTGCTTGGCCCTTTGGAATTCTGAGAAGTCAGGATCTCGATCCGGTCACCATTCTGAATCTTATAGTCTACCTTGACCAGCTTTCCATTGACTCTTGCGCCTACCATCTTATTGCCCACTGCACTGTGGATCGCATAGGCAAAATCAATCGGTGTGGAACCATTTGGAAGATTCTTGACATCTCCGTTCGGCGTAAAGCAGTAGACATCCTCTGCAAACAGATCCAGGTCTCCTTTGATCAGATTTAAAAACTCCCGGTTGTCTGACATGTCTTTCTGCCAGTCCAGAATCTGGCGGAGCCAGCTTAACTTTTCTTCTTCCTGAGCCTTGATATTCTTCTTTCCATCGTTGGATTCTTTGTATTTCCAGTGGGCTGCAATACCGTACTCGGCGGTCTTGTGCATCTCCTTTGTCCGGATCTGGATCTCAAATGGCTGGCCTACCGAACTCATCAGTGTTGTATGAAGGGACTGATACATGTTTGGCTTTGGCATGGCAATGTAGTCTTTGAACCGTCCCGGCACCGGAGTGTACATCTCGTGAATAACACCAAGCGCCGCGTAACAGTCCTTGACCGTATCGACAATAATCCGCACTGCAAACAGATCATAGATCTGGTCCACCGTCTTATCCTGGTTGACCATCTTCTTATAGATACTGAAGAAATGCTTGACTCTTCCATTGACTTCCGCTTTGATATGGGCATTTTCCATATGCTGGGAAACTTCTTTTACAATCTGAGCCACAAATTCTTCCCGCTCGGTCTTTCGCTCATTGATCTGCTGTACCAGATCATAAAAGATCTCCGGATGAAGGTATTTCAGCGCCAGATCATCCAGCTCCGTCTTGACTTTGGAAATACCAAGCCTCTGTGCGATAGGCGAATAAATGTCCATCGTCTCCTTGGCTTTTTCCTTTTGCTTCTCCGGCTTCATAAACTGCAGTGTCCGCATATTGTGCAGACGGTCGGCAAGCTTGATAATGATGACCCGGATATCTTTTGCCATGGCAAGGAACATTTTTCTCAGATTTTCGGCCTGCATCTCAAGCTTATCGGAAGAATAGGAAAGCTGTCCCAGCTTCGTAACACCATCCACAAGGAGGGCTACCTCCTCCCCAAACTCCCTTTCGATATCCTCTTTGGTCACCTCGGTATCCTCTACTACATCATGAAGAATGCCAGCGGCAATCGTTTCCTTATCCATCTCCAGCTGTGCCAGGATAATGCCGACCCAGAGAGGATGAATGATATATGCCTCTCCGGATTTTCTGAACTGATTGGCATGTGCCTTGCTCGCCAGCTGATACGCCTTTTCGATCATGGACACATCCGCCGATGGATGATATTTGCGGATATGCCCGATCAGATAGCGGTAAAGCTCATCCGGATCCTGATAGTCTTCCGGCTCTTTTACGGCATGGCCGTCCACGATCCTCAGCCCTTCACGGACTTCTGTCGTCACTTCTTCCGGTCTGATTTCATCTGCCATATCATTCCCCTCCTTTACCTGTTACTTCAATGCCTTACTCTCAAATATTCTGTCGTTTTTTGGAATATATTTTTTAGTATATCATTATTTACAGAATGTGTAAAGCAGTGCATTTGCTGAGTTTCCCCGCATCAGGGCCCCTTCTTCTGTCAGTATTACCGATAATCCAGAATTGTAATCTGAAGTGTCCGCCGTCCCATATACTCATTGATTCCAGGATAATAGGTCAGATCCATCAACAGGCCGTCTCCTCTTCCTCGCAACAGATGTTCTTTTGCCTGAGGGCCATATTTTTGAGACAGGCAGGAAAAAAATGTCTCCAGATCCCCAAAAAAGATGGCGTCCATCACTGTGTGATCCGTATCTTCCACCTCCAGTTTCAGAACATTCTGATGCTTTCCGATGATTCGTCCTCTCCGCAAAGTCAGCTTTCTCTGAGCAAAGACCGGCTTGGTGTTCCCTTTTCCAAAAGGTTCCAGAAGCGTAAGCTCTTCTACAAAATCTTCCGTAATCTCGCAAAGCGGAAGCTGCATGTCAATCACAACTTTCTCCGTAAGATCCGCTTCCGTCATGGTCGTATTCTCATTCAGCTGTTTCCTTAAAAACAGAATATTTTCCTCTGGAAGAGAAAGCCCCGCCGCAAGCTTATGCCCCCCGAACCGGGTCAGCAGATCCTTGCATCGGCTCAGTTCATCGTACATCGGGTAGGCTTCGATGGACCGTCCGGATCCCTTTGCACCTTCTTCCGCCTTTGTCAGGACAAACACCGGCTTATAATACCGTTCCCGCAATCGTCCCGCCACAATCCCGGCAATACTCTCATGGCATTTTGGCAGATAGACTACAAGGACCTTATCCTTTTTCAGTCCCGTCGTCTCCACCTGGATCACCGCCTCTTTTACAGCCTCCTCCGTCAGATTCTTTCTGCTGTCATTGAGGGCCTTGAGATCCCCGGCCAGAAGGTCCGCTTCCTTTTTCGTCTTTGCGCACAGAAGCTCCAGTGCCCTTTTGGCAGTATCCAGCCTTCCCCCCGCATTGATACACGGTCCGATCACAAATCCAATATGATATGCCGAAAGCCGGTCCACGGGAACTCCTGTACATTCCATCAGAGCCGCAAGGCCCAGATTTTTGGTCCGTTTCAGCATTTCTAATCCCTGCCTGACAAAAATCCGGTTTTCATCTGTCAGTTCCATGACATCGCCTACCGTTGCGATGGCAGTGTTTTCCATCAGATAATCCACATCCTCCGGATCTCTTCCCATGGCATTATACAGGGCCTCGATCAGTTTGTAGGCTGTCGCCGCACCGCACAGTCCCTTATACGGGTACGGACAGTCTTCCTGCTTAATGTCTACCACTGCATCCGCCGGCGGGAGCTGGTAAATCCGGGTTTTGTCTTCTTTTTCTTCGTAAGGTACCTCGTGGTGGTCTGTCACCACGATGGTCATGCCCATGCTTTTTCCGTAGGCGATCTCTGCTTTTGCCGCAATGCCGTTATCGCAGGTCACAATCGTATCAATATTGTCGTCCAGAGCGCGGTCGATCAAATCAATATTCAGCCCGTATCCATCTTTGATCCGGTCCGGGATATCATAATCCACCTCTGCTCCAAGTCCTTTTAATCCTTCCAGAAGAATATATGTGGCATTGACGCCGTCAATGTCATAATCTCCAATGATACGGATGCTCTGTTTTTCCATGATCTTTTCCCTCAGAATATCTACCGCCTTGTCCATATCTTTCATGAGCATCCCGTCATACAGGTCAGCGATGGTCCCGTTTAGATACCGGTCCACCGCTTCTTCTCCAATTACATCCCGGTTGCGGATCAATGCTGCCGTCCTTGGATGGATTCCAAACCGGCTTCCCAGTTCCGTAAAGTTTCCGCCCTTTCTAAGCACTACCCAGTTTTTCATCTGTATCCCTCCATAAAAGCAAAAGGACGCCGCAAGATCTGTATCATCCATCCTGCCGCATCCTTTTCCGGTTCTATTTTCCCTTTTCAGTTACCGTATTCCTTCTGCCTTTCGTCTTCATAACGTACCAGAGCGCCCCTGTAATACACACGGAAGAATAAGCTCCGCACACGATGCCGATCATCAGAGGCATGGCAAATTCTCTGACAGAGGACACTCCAAAGACAAACAGGAAGAACACCATCATAAACGTGGTCAAAGAGGTGTAAATGCTTCTCGTCAATGTCAGCGTAATACATCTGTTGACAAGCTCTGCAAGGTTCTCCCTTTTCCCCTGGATTTTCCGTTCTTCCCGGATACGGTCAAAAATAACAATGGTTGCATTGATCGAATATCCTACAATGGTCAGCATACACGCAATAAACGTGCTCCCGACCGTAATGCGGGATACCGCATAAAAGGCAAGCACCACGAGGACATCATGTACAAGCGCGGTCACCGCACTGGCGGCAAAGCGGATATCCCGAAACCGGAACCAGATATAAAGAAGCATACATATGGTGGAAATCAGTACTGCAGCTGCCGCATCCCGTCTCATCTCCTCACTGATCGTAGAGCTGATGCTGGAATAGGTGATGTCGGATTCTTTCACCTGAAACTGTTCCTCCAAAGCCTGGTTCAATGCTTCCCGCTGCTTCAGGTCCAATGCTTTGGTCCGGATGACGATCTGCGTACTGTCCTTGACCTTCTGTGCCTGCACTTCCGAATCTCCTGCCGCCTCTCTGATCACAGGAATTATGCTCTTATCAATTTCCGAAATCGAATAATCCTTGTGAAAATCCACTGTGGTGGATGTCCCGCCTTGGAACTCCAGACTGTATGCCAGCATACCGCTGCCTTTGACATGATGATACCCCATCACTGCAAATCCGCCCAGAATGACAGCCAGTGAAACCGCGAAAAAAAGCGTCCTTTTTCCAAGGAAGTCAACTGGTTTCCTTTCCTTCATTTTCCTGGCGTAAAACTTCTCGTTTTGAATTCCTGCCGCATAGAACGATTGGATCAACATGCGGGTAATGACAAGGGCGGTAAACATGGACACCACAATACCAAGGGCAAGTGTCTGTGCAAATCCCCTGACAGTCCCCGACCCAAGGAACCAGAGTACCGCTGCCGCAATCAGCGTGGTAATATTTCCATCTATAATGGCAGAAAGGGCTTTATGGAATCCGTTTTTCAACGCGGTTCTGACGCTCCTGCCTGCCGCAATTTCTTCCTTGACTCTTGCAAAAATAATCACATTGGCATCCACTGCCATACCAATGGACAAGATGATACCGGCGATTCCCGGAAGAGACAGGGTAATATCAAAGGCATTCAGAAGTACCAGCACAAGGCCCGTATAAATCAAAAGCGCAAGTCCGGATGCAAGTCCCGGAAGCAGATAAACAGCTATCATAAATAGAATGACGGCCGCCAGTCCGATACCGCCTGCCAGAAGGCTGGTGCTGATTGCCTCCTCGCCAAGCTGCGCTCCCTGTACCTGAGAATTCAGTTCTGTCAACTCCAGGGACAGACCGCCGATCCGGATGGAAGAGGCAATCTCCTCCGCCTTCTCATAGCTCTCCATCCCATCGATATAGGCAGTCCCGCCGGTAATCGCTTCACTGACTTTCGGAGAGCTGATCACTTCTCCATCATAAATGATGGAAATCTGCTTTCCAACGTTTTCCCTGGTTGCCTCGGCGAACTTCTCCTTTCCCTTTTCATTGAGCTGAAGCTCTACCGTATATTCCGATGATCCGGTCGTCCGGTTCTGTCCACTTGCTGCTTTGGCGGTTTTGATATCGCTTCCCGTCAGCACCGTTTCCCCGTCCGCAGTCTGAAATTCCAGAGAGCCTGGCTGACCAAGCTCTTTTAGGATTTCATTGGCATCCGAAACACCCGGAATGGAAATACTGATCCGGTTGTCCCCTTCCTGGTATACACTGGCTTCCGTGCTGTAGGCCTCCACTCTCTTCTGAAGTTTGTAGACCGTATCCTTCATCTCCTCGGATGACGGATGCGCTTCTTTGGCCTGATAGGTGATACTGACGCCGCCGGCCAGATCCAGTCCAAGTCTGATGTTTCTCATGGCTCCGCTGTGCGAGCTCCCCCATCCGCATACTGCCGTGTAAGTCAGCAGTACGATTATCAGAACGGCCGCAGCCAGTCCCGCAATCCCTCTGCTTCTTTTCATTCAGCCCATCTCCTTTATGCCTCTTCGCCGTCCTCAGCCTCTCCAGCCAGTGCGGCTTTGATCATAATCGCACACTCTACACGCTTTCTCTCCATCTCGCATCCGATATCGTACGCATCGTTCAGGCTTCCTTCAAAGTGGTAGGCATTTGCCATACATCCGCCGCTGCAGTAAAATTTCGCAAAGCAGTTTCGGCATTTTTCTTTCGAGTAGACATTACATCCACGGAACGCATCCGCGATTTCAGGCTTTGTGATCCCTTCATCCACGTTGCCCATCAGGAAATCCTCATCTCCTACAAACTGATGGCACGGATAGAGATCTCCCCAAGGTGTCACTGCCAGATACTCGGTTCCGGATCCACAGCCCGACAGCCGTTTTGCCAGGCACGGTCCGCCTTCCAGATCGATCATGAAATGGAAAAAGTTGAATCCTTTTCCTTCCTTCTCTCTCTGGATCATGTATCTTGCCAGCTTATCATATTCCTCAAAAATCTGAGGCAGATCTTCTTTTTTGATTGCATATGGGTCCGTGTCATCTCCTACAACCGGCTCTATGGACATCTGCTGGAATCCAAGATCTACAAAATGACGTACATCCTCTGAAAAATCCAGATTCTGTCTTGTGAACGTTCCTCTCACATAGTATTTCTGCTGATTTCTGCTCTCAGCCAGTTTCTGGAATTTCGGCACAATCAGATCATAACTTCCCTTCCCGTTTCTGAACGGGCGCATCCGGTCATTGACTTCTTTCCGGCCATCCAGGCTTAAGACCACGTTGTCCATTTCCTGATTGATAAACTCCTGTATCTCGTCATTTAACAAGACACCGTTTGTGGTGACCGTAAAGCGGAAATGTTTGTCATGCAGCTTTTCCTGCTCCCTTCCATATGCTACCAGATCTTTCACAACCTGCCAGTTCATCAGCGGTTCTCCGCCAAAGAAATCCACTTCCAGATTTCTTCTGTTTCCGGAATTGGCAATCAGAAAATCCAGCGCCTTCTTTCCCACTTCAAAAGACATCAGCGCACGTCTTCCGTGATATTCGCCTTCCTCCGCAAAACAATATCGGCACGCCAGATTGCAGTCGTGGGCAATGTGCAGGCAAAGAGCCTTGACTACCGTTTTTCTCTTCATGACTTCCTGAATACAGGACTCATGTGTATCCGGTGCGAACAGCTGCCCGGCTTCGGTAAGTCCG
>CAJFMZ010000012.1:0-28776 GCA_904393575.1 uncultured Sellimonas sp.
CTTTTGCCTTACATTCATAAACACCGGATTCTACTACGTGAACGTAGTAGAATCCGGCAATTCCTTTCACAATCTTACCCTTCATGAAAGTCTCCTTGTTCATCTGTACCGCTTCTTCTCTAGCCGAGGCTTACATAGAAGGTGTAGCTTCCGTCATCATTCTGCTCATAACGGATAACCTGTCCGCGGGTTACTGAAGAATTCTTTTCATACTTCGTATTGTAGCTGACTCCTTTTTCCTGAGCCCAGGATGCAATATTGCTCTCCCAGACCGGTCCGTCCGAGGATGTAGAAGAGCCGGAATTGTTTCCGGAAGAGGAATCGTCTCCTCCGCTGTTATTGTTGTTATCACTGGTCGTATTATCGTTGCTGTTTCCGCTGTTGTTATTATCGTTATCCGATGGCTTCTCCTTATCTGGATCTGCTCCAAGGCTCACTACATAACTGATCGTTGTTCCCTTTGTCACACTTCCGGATGTCAGAGACTGGGAAATAATCCTTCCTTCTGCCACATCGTCGCTGTAGTCTTCTGATCTGGATACATTGATCTCATTGTCCTCAGCCCAGGAAGTCAGATTGCTCTCCGGCATTCCCACGAAGCTCTGCACGGTTACCTTCTCGTCTTCCGGGTTCTTTCCCTGGCTGACTACCAGATTGACTGTAGATCCTTCTTCTACCTCGCTTCCCGATGACGGCGTAGTCCGGATCACTTCACCCTCTTTGTACTCGTCACTGTACTCTTCGTTTGTGGAACCCACCTTCAGGCCTTCCGCCTCGATAGCCTCTGTAGCCGTGTCGACATCATCTCCGGATACATCCGGGACAGTCACGGTGGATGGTCCTGCGCTTAATACCACACTGATGGTGCTGCCCTTTTCAGCCTCTTCTCCGTACTTCGGATCCTGATCGATGACTGTGCCTTCCTCCTGGTCCGATTTCTCCGTACCGGATACTTCCAGCTTGAATCCGGCTTTCTCTGCTGCGTCTCTTGCCTGATCTTCTGTCAGTCCAAGATTCGAAAGATTCGGTACATCAACCATCGTAGTTTTATCTTCCTCTTTTTTGGAGGACCCTCCGAAAAATCCGACAGCGCTTGCGATTCCATAGGCTGCCGCGCAGACAGCAAGTGCCGCAATCAGAGCAATGACAATCTTCATGACCCCGCTCATCTTCGGCTTCCGGCCTTTTTCCTCGTCCCGCTGAGATTTCAGGCTTCTTGTGGTATCGTACTCGTCGTCATATCCGTCATCGTACTCGTCATCATCGTCGTAGTCGTCATCCTCATACTCATCGTCGTACTGATTCTGAAGCTTTCTCCTGTCCGCCTCCGAGATCATGACCGTATCGGCTCCCGCACCATATGCATCTGCGCCGTTCTTGACAAAATCACCGTTCGGATCCGAAAGCGATCTTCTCAGATCCTGAGCCAGAAGCGTCACATTCGGATATCTCAGATCCGGATTTTTCTGCGTACATTTCAAAATGATCTGCTCCAGACTGTACGGCATCGGCACATACTCTGACGGCGGTACAATCTCCTCCTGGAGATGCTTCATGGCAATCGCCACAGTCGAATCCCCGTCAAACGGCACACGGCCGGTTACCATCTCATACATGGTAATACCAATGGAATAGATGTCACTCTTTTCATCGGAAAAGCCCCCTCTTGCCTGTTCCGGTGAAGTATAATGAACCGATCCCATGGCATTGGAGCTTGTCGTATTGGAACTTGCCGCCTTGGCAATTCCAAAATCGGTTACCTTTACTTTTCCTTCATTTGAAATAATAATGTTCTGCGGTTTGATATCACGATGGATGATGTGACCTTTATGTACCGCTTCCATGCCGGCACATACCTGAAGTGTGATGCTGATCACCTCTTTTGGCGTCAGCTTGCCTTTTTTGGCGATATATTCTTTCAGCGTGATTCCTTCCACCAGTTCCATTACCATATAGTAAAGTCCCCGGTCCACGCCTACATCATAGACATTGACAATATTCGGATTCATAATTCCGGCTGCGGCCTGGGCCTCCGACCGGAACTTCTTTACATACGTTTCATCTTCCCGGTATTCTTTTTTCAGTACTTTTACGGCAACGAAACGATTCAGAACGTTGTCGCGTCCTTTGTAAACATCGGCCATGCCGCCGGCGCCGATCTTACTGAGGATCTCATACCGCTCCCCTAATACAATACCATCTTTTACCATACACTCACCTCATCTGCATACGGCTGCGCCAGCACTACTCCAATATTGTCCGAGCCGCCGTTTTCATTTGCTCTTTGAATTAGACTTTCCACTGCTTCTACTATATCACGTGCACTTTTTACAATCTGGAAGATCTCATCATCGTCCACCATATTCGTGAGGCCATCGCTGCACATCAGAATGGTATCTCCTCCTTTTAAGCGGTATTCAAAAAAGTCCGGCTCTACTTTCTGCTTCACCCCGATCGCACGTGTGATAATGTTTTTATCCGGATGATGCTTTGCCTCTTCTTCTGTCAGTCCTCCAAGACGTACCATCTCTTCCACCATGGAATGGTCTTTGGAAAGCTGGCGGATCTCTTTGTTGATCAGATAAAGCCTGCTGTCTCCAACATTTGCAAAATAAAGTACGTGATCCATGATCGTGGCGGCGACAAGCGTCGTCCCCATGCCTTCCAGCCTGTTGTCCTTTTCCGCTTCCGCCAAAAGGCGCTCGTTGGCTGCCTGGATCGCGTTCCCGATGATCGCCTCCGGATGGGTTTCCTTACTGTTCTGTACTTCTTCGGCCAGAACTTCCACAGTAAATTTGGATGCAAAATCCCCCGCACGATGTCCGCCCATACCGTCAGCTACCACAAGAAGATTCGGAAGATTTCCGATCGTTTCATCTGTGGCGAACACGTAATCCTGATTGATTTCTCTTTTTCTTCCAATATCAGTCATTGAAAATGTTTTCATTTTCATTCTCCTTATTATCGTCTCTGTGTTTAATTCTGAGCTGACCACAGGCCCCGTCAATATCAGAGCCCATTTCCCTTCTAATAGTAACATTAATCCCATTTTTTTCAAGTTTATTTTGAAAAATCCCCGCAGTTTTTTTGTCCGGCCTGCGGAAATTCTTTTCCCGGACCGGATTCACCGGAATCAGATTCAGGTGGCAGTTTCGATGCTTCAGAAGTGCCGTCAGCTCCTTGATGTCTTCCTCCGTATCGTTGACTCCGTGGACCAGACTGTACTCGAACGTGATCCGTCTTCCTGTTTTTTCAAAATACGTATCACATGCTTCCAGTACTTCCGCCAGATCGTATTTATTTGCCACCGGCATGAGCTCCTTTCGCTTCTCCTGGTTGGATCCGTGAAGGGAAAGCGCCAGGGTGATCTGGAATTTTTCCTCGGCAAGCCGCCGGATATTCGGGACAATCCCGCAGGTGGATGCGGTGATATTCCTCTGGCTGATATGCAGCCCGTGCTCATCACTGATCATCCGGATAAACCGGACAAACTGGTCATAATTGTCAAGAGGCTCCCCGGTGCCCATCACCACGATATTAGAGACTCTTTCTCCACTGATTTTCTGCACCTCATACACTTCTCTTAGCATCTCCGAGGCGGTAAGATTCCGCACCAGGCCTCCAATGGTCGAAGCACAGAAGCGGCACCCCATCCGGCATCCCACCTGAGAGGAAATGCAGACGCTGTTGCCATGTTTATATTTCATCAGGACACTTTCGATCATGTTGCCATCCGAAAGCTCAAAGAGAAATTTGCTCGTTCCATCGATCTTTGAAACCTGCCGCTCCACCAGCCGGACTCTGGCAATCTCATAATCCCGGTCCAGCTTTTCTCTGAGCGCTTTGGACAGATTGGTCATTTCTCCAAAACGCTCTGCCGTCTTTACATGGATCCATTCATAAATCTGTTTTGCCCGGAACGGCTTCTCCCCAATGGACTTCATTTCTTCTGTCAGCTCGTCCAGTGTGTAAGATGCAATATCTTTCTTTTCCATCTATTTTGACTCCTGTTTTTTCATCACTGCTATGTAAAATCCGTCGCACGGATCGATCCCCGGAAGGTACTGCTTTTCCTTTTCCAGCGCAAACTCTCTGTGCTTTTCCAGGAACCAGACCGTATTTTCCTCGTTTTCTTCCCGGTTGATGGTACAGGTGCTGTAAAGGAGCGTTCCGCCCGGCTTCACATACCGGTGTACCACGGACAGGATCTCCCTCTGCAGCAGGGCCAGCTCTTTTTGTGTCTCCGGCGTCATGTTGTAACGGATATCTTTCTTTGTGGCAAGCACGCCAAGTCCGGAACACGGAAGATCCGCAATCACAATGTCCGCCTTCTCCAGAGATCCCTCGTCAAAGATCCTGGCATCCTGCTGTCTGGCGCTGATGTTCGCAAGGCCACTGCGCTCAATATTCTCTTCGATGAGCCTGACTTTGTACTCCGTCAGGTCCCTGGCGTCCACATGCCCGGTTCCTGCAAGCTTTTCTGCCGCATGGAGCGCCTTTCCGCCCGGCGCCGCACAGACATCGATGATACAGTCTCCCTTCCTGACCGGCAGACTTTCCACCGCCATCATGGAACTGGCATCCTGCACATAGAAGAGCCCCTCTTCAAAGGACTCCAGGCCGCCCAGATAATCGTATCCGGAAATCCACAGTGCATACGGAAGCACCGGATGACTCTCTACCTTCTCCACCCCGTCTTCTTTCAGCCGCTCTTTGATCTCCTCTTTGGTGATCCGGTCCGGATTGAACCGGATACAGGTGGGATGCTCCTCCATCATGTAGGCCAGCATTTTCTCCACCGTCTCCTCAGAATAAACGGAAAGCCATCTCCTGATCATCCACTCCGGTACGGAATACCGGACGGAAAGCCTGAGAGAAAGGGGCTCTTCCGGAAGCTTCACCTGATCCATCTCTCTTGCGATGGTCCGCAGCACTCCGTTGACAAAACCGGAAAGATTTTGGAATCCTCTCTTTTTTGCAAGCCGGACCGCCTCATTGCAGACTGCAGAAGGCGGGACCTGATCCATATACTTCAGTTGATAGACTGCGCTTCGAAGGATCGTCCGGATGACCGGCTTCATCTTTGCTGTCTTTGTCTTTGAAAACTGATCGATGATATAATCGATCTCAATCATGTGTTCCAGCGTTCCTTCTGTCACCCTGGTGATGAAGGCACGCTCTCTTTTATCCAGATACTGATACTTTGTAAGCACTCTTGCAAGTGCCAGGTGCCCAGGCACCTGATCTCTTGTTACTTCAAGCAAAATGGCAAGCACCAGCTCTCTTTCCCCAATCGGTTTATTCACGCCGTCTTCCTCCTGTCAGCAGAATAATACGAAGAAGCTGCAGGATTGCCGATGCGGCTCCCGCCACATACGTCAGCGCCGCGGCTCCTAACACTTTCTTTGTCATGGAGAGCTCATCCGGAAGCAGAATGCCGCTCTCTCCCAGAATCTTTACCGCCCTTCCCGATGCATTGAACTCCACCGGAAGCGTCACGATCTGAAACAGTACCGCAAAGGAGAATGCCAGGATTCCGATCTGAATCAGCAGATAGGAGGATCTGCTGTTGAACAGAAGTCCAAGCAGAATCAACGGCCAGGCGATGGCGGATCCAAAATTTGCCACCGGCACGATGGCGCTTCGAATCTGCAGCGGCACATAGCCCCGTTCATGCTGAATCGCGTGTCCGCACTCATGGGCCGCTACTCCTACCGCCGCCACAGAGGCTGACTGATAGGTGGCATCCGACAGACGCAGCACCTTGCTTCTCGGATCGTAGTGATCTGTCAGATTTCCGCTTACATGCTCAATCCGGACATCATAGATGCCCGCCCTTCTAAGAATCCGCTCGGCGGCCTCCCTTCCGGTCAGGCCGGACCGGCTCCGCACTCTCCCGTACTTTGCATAGGTAGATCTGACCCGTGCTGATGCAGCCAGGCACAGAATCACTCCAATCAATACCAGACTGTAGGTTGGATCGAAATAATAATAAAATGGCATGCTACCGCTCCCTTTCTTTGATAGATCAGCTCTCCCCTAGTCTCGTTCCTTTTTCCACCGGATAGCCCCGCAGGAATGCCCCCGCATCCATCCGCTTTTTCCCCGGAATCTGAAGCTCTTTCACTGTCAGGCTTCCCTTTCCGGTCTGAACTGTAAAATCGTGTTTGGACACTGCGATGATCTCTCCCGGAAGGGCCTGTTCTGTGCCCGTTCCGCCCTTGTGTACCTCCGCAGCCCAGATTTTCATCGTCTTATTGTCCCAAGTAGTATATGCGCTTGGCCATGGATTTAAACCACGAATCAGACGTTCAATGGATACCGCATCCTGATTCCAGTCGATTTTTCCCATTGCCTTGTTCAGCATTTTGGCATACTCCGTCGGACTTTCCCCCTGCTTCTGTGGCTGAATGGTACCTTCTTCCAGCCCCTTTAATGTCTCAACACAGAGCTTTGCTCCGGCCTCCGCCAGCTTGTCGTGCAGGCTGCCTCCGGTTTCCTTCTCATCCAGCGCCACCGTTGTCTTTAAGAGCATGTCACCGGTATCCAGTCCCTCATCCATCTGCATGGTCGTGACGCCGCTTTCCTTCTCCCCGTTGATGACAGCCCACTGGATCGGAGCTGCGCCCCGGTATTTCGGCAGAAGCGACGCGTGGACATTGACACATCCGTACGGCGTCATCTCCAGAATCTCCTTTGGAAGAATCTGACCAAAAGCAATCACAACCATAATGTCTGCCTGGCAGGAGGCCAGCTTTTCCACACATTCCTGATCCCGGATTCTCTTTGGCTGATACACTTCGATTCCATGACGGAGAGCTGCCTCCTTGACAGGCGGAAACTGCATTTCCTTTCCTCTGCCCTTTGGCTTGTCCGGCTGAGTCACCGCAAGAACTACCTCATGGCCCGCCTCAATGAGCGCCTCCAGCGTCCCTACGGAGAAATCCGGTGTTCCCATAAAAATGACTTTCATCGTTCGTCCCAGTCCTTTCTATTCTTCCTCTGATACATTGTCGTGGATGCCGTCTTCTGCCAGCCGCATGTACATCAGTCCGGATAGATGATCGATCTCATGACAGAAGGCTCTTGCAAGAAGACCTTCTCCTTCCCATACGACCTCTTCCATATTTTCATTGAGCGCCCGCACTTTCACATGATTTGGCCGGGTCACGATTCCATATTTTCCAGGCAGGCTCAAGCACCCTTCTTCCCCGGTCTGAGAGCCGTCTGACTCGATAATCTCCGGGTTGATCAAAACAATCGGCTGATCACCCACATCGATTGTGATAATCTGCTTTAAGATTCCAACCTGCGGTGCAGCCAGTCCCACGCCCATGGCATCGTACATGGTGTCAAACATGTCCTGAATCAGAACTTTTGTCCGCAGTGTCATTTTGTCCACCTTTTTACACTGCTTTTCCAGCACTTCGTCTCCAACTTCCCGTATTTTTCTGATCGCCATCATTAATCCCTCTCTTTACTGTTAAAATGTCTGAACCGGATCAAAATCAAACTGGATCCGGATTTTTTGAAATCCTTCATTCATCTCAATATATTGTTCCATCTTATCCTTGGCTCTCGTCAGCACCCGGTAATCCTCATGCTTCAGATAGAGCACCTTCCGATACTGATCTTTGATCTTTCCCACCGCCGGACTTGCTGGGCCGATAATCTCAAGCCCGGAATCCGTCCGGATCCGCTGGGCGAACTTCTTCAGATAGGAAGCGCCTGTGTTGAGCAGCACTTCATCTCCGCTTGTCATCAGCACCGCCATCAGATGGGCTGCCGGCGGATACCCCATCAGTGTGCGGAATTTCATTTCCTCTGCAAAGAAGGCTTCGTAATCCTGCCTTGCCGCCGCCTGGATGCTGTAGTGGTCCGGGTTGTAGCTCTGGATCACCGCCTCACCGGGTACCGCTCCTCTTCCCGCCCGGCCCGCCGCCTGGCACAGAAGTGCAAAGGTGCGCTCTGCCGCCCGGTAGTCGCTGATATAAAGGGAAAGATCTGCCGCAAGCACACCCACCAGGGTGACATTCGGAAAATCATGCCCTTTTACAATCATCTGGGTCCCAATGAGAATATCTGCTTCCTGATCTGCAAAGGCTGAGAGAATCGTTTCATAACTTTCCTTCCCTCTTGTAGTGTCCAGATCCATCCGAAGAACCCCTGCACCTGGAAACTCTCTGCGGATCAGGTCTTCCACCTGCTGCGTTCCTGCCTTGAAAGCTCCGATATGCGGGGAACCGCAGGACGGACAGACATGAATCATCTCTTCCTCATATCCGCAGTAATGACAGATCATTCTGCCTCCTTTATGCCAGGATAAAGATACATCGCAATGAGGACATTTTACTACATATCCGCAGGACCTGCAAGACAGGAACCCTGCAAACCCTCTCCGGTTCAGGAAAAGCATCACCTGTTCCTTCTTCTCCAGCCGGTCCTGAATCTTCTCTCTGAGACAGTCGCTTAAAATCGATCGGTTTCCCTTTTTTAATTCCTCTCTCATATCGATCACGGAAACCTGGGCCATCCTCTGCCTCCTGACCCGTCTGGTCAGCCTTAAGAGGCGGTACCGCCCCTTCAGGCAGCCATCAAATGCCTCCAGAGAAGGCGTGGCCGAACCAAGAACCACACTGGCCCCCTCGATCTGCGCCCGCTTGACCGCAGTCTCTCTGGCATGATATCTCGGCACCTGTTCACTTTTATAGGTTGGCTCATGCTCCTCGTCAATGACAATCAGCCCCAGGTGCTCAAAGGGCGTAAAAAGAGCAGACCGTGGTCCGATCATGACGTCGATCTCTCCTTTTTTTGCCCGGAGCATCTGGTCATAGCGTTCCCCAGGAGAAAGTCTGGAATTCATGATGGACACCCGGTTTCCGAATACCCGTACAAACCGCATCACCGTCTGATAGGTAAGCGCAATCTCCGGAATCAGGACGATGGCCTGCTTTCCCTGTTCTACCACTTTTCGAATCATCTCCATATAGACTTCCGTTTTCCCGCTCCCTGTCACGCCGTACAAAAGATAAGTCCTCAGATTTCCCGCCTGGTAATCCTCCTTAAAGATCCGTATCGCCTCTTTCTGCTCCTCTGTATAAGTGATTTCATCCTGCCGGCCGCCGGCTGCCTTGACCGGATTTCGCCATACCTTCTCCGTCTCAACAGACAAAATCTGCTTTTCCTCCAGAGCCCGGACGACCGATGCATTCACTCCGATCTTTCTCAGGATCCAGCCGTAATCTGCCTCTTCATTGTCAAGCAGCGCCTGCATCAGTCTCGCCCTTGCTTTCTGGTTCTTTTTCTGAAAAAGAGCCAGCCATTCTTTTCCCTCTTCGATGGTAACCCTCCGGCGGATGACCCTCTTTTCTCTTGGGCGTTCCTGCTTCTTCACCGGCCAGACTGTCTTTAGAGCCTGGATCATGGTCCCGCCGTAGTGCTCTTTCATCCATGCTGCAAGGGCTACCAGATTTTCCTCGATCCGGACGCTCTTTGGCGCCCTTCCTCTGATCTCCTTGATTCTGTCCGGATCAAAGCTGCATTCTCCGGAAAAGCCGACTATAAATCCCTGCCGGACTTTGCCGCCGTTTCCAAAGGGAACCAGGACGCTGCTGCCAATGGCAAGCTCTCCTTCCAGTTCCTCCGGGACCTTGTATTCAAAGGTCCTATCCAGTTTTTCATGTGTGATGTCTATAATAATTTCTGCGTACATGCTTCCTCTACCAATTCCTGTTCATCCATCTGATAGAATACCCCCTGGATTTCCTGGGTGGTTTCGTGGCCCTTTCCCGCAATCAGAACCAGATCACCTGGTCCTGCCATGGCCACCGCTTTCTTTACTGCCTCCTTGCGGTCCGCGATCCGAAGATAGTTTCCCTTTGTCTTTCGCACTCCGGTCTCAATATCATCCATGATCGCCTCCGGATCCTCCCATCTTGGATTGTCGGACGTAATGACCGTCAGATCCGACAGACTTCCTGAGACTTCTCCCATCTGAAACCGTCTCTCTCTTGCCCGCTGTCCGCCGCACCCAAACACCGTGATCAGGCGTGCCGGATGATAGGCTCTCAGGGCATGCAGAGCGCTCTGAAGACTCATGGCATTGTGGGCATAATCGATGACCGCTTCTCCTCCGCCTGGAATGGAGAAAAACTGCATCCTGCCCTTTACCTGAACGCTTTTCAGAGACCATGCCGCCTGTTCCGGCGCAATGCCGCATTCCCTGCAGACACTGACTGCCGCCAGTGCATTGTAGACGGTAAAGATCCCAGGCGCCGGAATTTCAAACCGCACATTTCCGATATCAAACGCCGTCCCCGGATGTCCCTGGACAAATCCGTCCGTCTGGATGTGCTCTGCACGTATATCGCCATTTTGGATGCCGAATGTGTGAAACGGGCATCCGGTTTCCTCCAGGATCTTCTTCCAGGCCGGATCGTCCTCATTCACTATCGCCTGCGTGCTTTGCAGAAACAGCTTCCGCTTACATGCCAGATACTCCGCTTTGTCCGCATGTTCAAACCGGCCGATGTGATCCTCTCCCAGATTCAAAAACACACCCAGGTCAAACCGGATCCCTGCGGTCCGCTTCAGTTTCAGTGCCTGGGATGACACTTCCATCACACAGGCACAGCAGTCGTTATCCCGCATTCTTGCGAGGCTCCTCTGTAAAGTCACCGCATCCGGTGTCGTATGTTCGGACGGCCGGTGCTCCTTCCCGTCAAACTGTCCGGTCGTTCCGATCATTCCGGTCCGGATGCCGGCCTCCGTCAGAATCTTCCAGATCATAGTCACGGTGGAGGTCTTGCCTTTCGTCCCTGTCACACCGATCATCTTCATGGCCCTGGAAGGCTCTCCTTCGTATCTTGCAGCCAAAAGAGCGGCTGTCTCCCGCTCATCGTCCACCAGAATGCCGTCACATTCCGGAAACATCCTAAGGATCCGGTCTATCTGGTCTCTTTCTTCTTTGGCAGCCACAAGGACTCCCGCACCGTGTTCCAGTGCTTCGTTTGCATACCGGCTGCCATTGCAGACACTTCCACGGATACAGACAAATACCGATCCTTCCCGGCAGTCTCTGGAATCAATACTGACTCCGCAGACTTCCCGGTCCGGGAAACAAAGTCTCCCGCCTGCCGGCTCATATCTGACCCCCTGCAAAAGTTCCATTATTCTCATAAGCCTGCAAACTTTCTGACAGTTCTTACTATCAATATAAGTAATCATAGCATAATTGTTACTTTTCGCCAACTGCCATCTTAGAGGCCTCCTTGTCTTTTTATGCTCCCCATGTTATACTGATCAGGCATAAAAACGAAATCATTGGAGGTTACTATGTTCAGTATTTTTGGATGTCCGATGCACTTTGGGGTGGGTGCGCCGGGGCTGAAATACAGTCTGGATTATCTGAGAAACCGTTATGAAAATTTAAGAATTGTCAAGCTTCCGGAAATTATCATGGAAGAGGATCCGGACTGCGTACTTAAAAACCGCAATACTGTGGCTGCTACCTGTCAGAGTATTGCCCAGTATATGTATTCCGTATTCGAGACAGGGAAGACTCCTCTGTTTCTCGGCGGAGACCACAGCGTGGTCATGGGATCCGCCTCCGCTGCCAGCGTCTATGTGCAGGATCAGTTTCACGAAGAGACCGGCCTTATCTACATTGACGCCCATGCAGATATCAATACGGACGCCACTACCGTAACCGGAAATATCCACGGAGTTCCGGTAGCATCCCTTCTGGGACTGGGGGACCCAAAGCTCACCGGATTTCTTCGTCCGGGAGCCAAAATCCGGCCGGAAAACATCGTCTATCTCGGTCTCCGGGATATTGATCCCCCGGAACTTACCATCCTGAAAGATCTGGGGATCCGGTTTTATACCTACGAGGAGATCTGCCGAAGGGGACTCTCCCTTTGTCTTGAGGAGGCGGCCCGGTATCTCTCCCATCTCCACTTTTTCCATCTGAGCTTTGATATCGACTCCATGGATCCGGCTCTGATGCCCGGCGTCTCCGTCCCTGTCAAGAGCGGATTTACCAAGGAAGAAGTCTATGAGATGATGGGGTATCTGATGCGGGAACTGCCGGTGATATCCTACGATATCGTCGAATTCAATCAGGAATTCGACCGGGATAACCGTACCGCTGACTTTGTCTCGGATCTGGTGGACTTTATCACAGACGCAAAGCGCAAAAAGCCTTTTTAGCAAAAGATGCCGGGGAGCTGTTTCCCCGGCATTCTCACTATTCTGCATGCTTCTGATCGTATATCTCCAGATATTTTTTGACATATTCCACATCGGACGGACAGTCGATATATTCGCTTCCGTACTTCTGACGCGTCTCGTTTCCTTTTCCCGTCACCAGAATCACCGTCTTTCCCTCTGACTCCTCGATGGCTGTACGGATTGCCTCCCCCCGGTCCTCAATCATGACATACGGACAGTTCTGGGCTTTCACATACTGGGCAATATCGCCGGAAATCTCTTCTACCGGCTCATATCCCGGATCCTCCGCCGCCAGATAAACCTTCTCCGAATACTGGCCGGCAATGGTTCCCAGATCCTTTCTCCGGATATAAGCCTTCTTTCCCGGACATCCAAACACTGCCTTGATGGCATAGTCCGGATACTCTTCCCTTGTTGAGGAGAACAGCTTTTCAAAGCTCAGTTTATTATGGGCATAGTCCACGATGGCAATGATCTTTTTGTCCTTGCTCGCATACAGCTCCATCCGTCCGCTGGAACGGGCTTTTTTCAATCCCGAATGGATACAGTGACCCGGAATTCCAAGGATCTTTGCCGCCGCTATGACCGCCACTGCATTTTCCACATTAAACAGGCCCGGCATCGTCAGGACGTAATCTTCCTCCCCGTCTTTGGAGCGCACGGAAAACTTCGTCTCATGGCCGTCTTTCCGGATATTGTACGCAAAATAGTCTGCCCTCTCATCCTTCTGGCTGAAGGTGGTCACATCCCCGGCCGCCTTTGCCGCTTCCAGGATCCGGTCTGCAAAGTCCGCATCCAGATTGACTACCGCATGATCAGTCTGGGCAAACATCTTCATTTTGGATGCAAAGTAATCTTCAAAATCCGGATGCTCGATCGGACTGATATGGTCCTCGGAAATATTCAGAAAAATCCCAACATCAAACCGCATCCGGTCTACCCGGTTGTATTTCAGCGCCTGACTGGATACTTCCATCTCCGCAAAGGTAATTCCGCTGTCCACTGCGTTCCGGAAATGGCGCTGGAGCTCTACCGCCTCCGGCGTTGTAATATGGGACTCCACTCTGCTGACACCGTCATAAATATCGATGGACGAAATCACAGCGCTCTCCGGCTTTCCGATCTCTTTCATGTAGTCATCTACAATCGACTTCATATAGTATGCGGAAGTGGATTTTCCTTTTGTCCCGCCGATTCCGGTCACGGTAAGCTCTTTCCACGCAGATCCGTAGAAGACATCCGCCAGAACCGCCATTGCTTTGCGGATATCGCTTACAAGGATATGCGGGATCTCCTTTCCGGTATCGTATTCCTTTTCACTGATATAAAGAATCGCGCCCTTCTCCACGGCGGAAGTCAGATACTCCTCCTTAAATGCAGCACCCTTGCAGATAAACATCGTATTCTCCGTCACTTCCCGTGAATCATAGGTCAGCACCTCCGGATGTCTGTCCTCCTGTCCGAAAAGCTCCGCTTTTACAAGGAGACCACTCTCCTCCATCAGATCCGCATAGGTTTTCAAGGTATCGCTTTTCCTCTGTGACATGTTTTATCTCCTTTTCTTTATTGATAGCAGGCTCCTGACCTTACGATGGATTCCCGGATCAGCACATCCATGGCATCCAGGCAGATCTCCGGCAGTACATGGTCTTTTTTGAAGACCGAGATCTCCGTACATGCCAGAATCACTACGTCGCAGTCCTTCTTGATGAACTCCTCCATCACCCGCTCAAACTTCTGATAGTCTCCCTTTTTGCCGGCCTTCACATCATCATAGATCAGAGACATGACGTCTCTTTGCCTCTTCTCGGACGGCACGATCTCCTCGATCCCCAGGGCCTCACACTCTTTCCGGTAAACCCCTGCGGACACCGTCCCGTCCGTCCCCATAATGCCGATCCGCCTGACGTCTCCATAATGCGCTTTCGCATAACGGATCGTCTCCCTTGGCATATGGATGACAGGAATCCCGGTCATCTTCTGGATTTCGTCATAGAAATAGTGGGACGTATTGCATGGAATCGCAATATTGGCAGCGCCTGCCGCTTCCAGGATACGCACATCTTCTTTCATGGCCTCCAGAAGCTCCCGGCTTTGTCCCGTCTGAATCGCCTTGGTCCGGTCCGGCATGGAAGCATGGCTTAAAATCGTCATATCCAGATGCTCCTGGTCACATCTGGCCCTGGTGTGCCGGATTACTTCCTCGTAAAAATATGCGGTTGCCTCCGGTCCCATTCCGCCGATTACCCCTAATTTTTTCTTCATAATGCCTCCTGACGTCTCCATCAGCTCTTAGCTGTAATATTTCCTGAATTTAATGAAATGGCTGAAATGAGTCCGCAGCATCCGGTAAAGTCTCGGCCATCCCAGATCTCCTTTCATGAAGACCGGATTGACCATCTTTCCTTCTTTGATCAGCTTCTTCATCGTTGCCTTTGACTTTGGATCTTTCACATATTTGAAAGCTACCGCCTTCGGAACGACCATCCAGAGATGCTCCTCTCTGGCCGTCTCGAATTTCAGCTCTTTTCCGTATACATATTCCTCGACAATATATTTTGCCACATTGAATCCGGAACCTGTCACATAATAATTACTCCGTCCCTGTCTGGTGTTGATCTCAAAAAACTTGTACTTCCCGTCCCGTCTGTCATACTTGATATCAAAATTGGAAAATCCTACATAATGCAGATCCTCCAGCAGGTTTCTCACCCGCTTCATCAGCTCCTGGTTCGGCTCCGTGATGATCACCGCGTGGTTTCCAAGCCCGTGAGGCGTATGCTCCTCCAGAAGCACATGTCCCAGGCACATCATCTTCACTTTCCCGTTTCTGTCGGAATAGGAAGTCAGCACACGCATGTACTCGTCATTTCCCGGAATCATGTCCTGGATAATCAGATCGTCATCATATCCTGCATCGTAGATCTCTTTGATGACGCTGTTGAGCTCCTGTCTGGACTGAATGGTATAGACCTTCTTCTGCGTGTCAAACGGATGCTCCCAGTATTTGATGCTGTCTGACGGCTTCAGGATGACCGGGTAAGGGAAATCGATGGTGAAGTCCATAGACATTCCATTCTTGTACACAAAGGTACCCGGATAATCCACTCCGTGCTTTTCGCAGAGCTTATAGAACGTCTCCTTCTGCTGAAGACGATTCATCAGGTCAAAATCAATATACGGAGCGATGATATTGTCGTCCAGCTCCGCTTTGTGCTTACTGATCAGAGCTACATAGCTGTCGCCGCAGCCGATCAGCACAATCTTTTTATCTTTATGTTTTCTTGCAAATCCATGTACGGTTTTCAGAAAATAATCATCCGTGTCAATCTTTGGATTGGCCCGGTATTCGATGATCCGGCTCTGGTAGCTCGGCCCCGTCGGATATTTCCCGAAGATATACGTCTTTACCTGATACTGCTCATAGAAGGCTCTCGCCACACTGTAGGTATTGATGTCTCCGCCCAGCAGAACCGGTATGAATTCTCTTGACACAAATTCCATAGTTTTTTCCTCTTTTCTCCTGTTTCACGTCGTTTTATTATACCCCTCACAGAAACCGCTGTCAAACGCTATCCCTGATCTTTCGGATCCTCTTCCTCCTTTTTCAGAAAGGCGGCCCTTACGACCGCGTCTTCCCCGAATTTCTTCCGGATCTCATCCAGCGCCTGATCCAGTTTCTGGTGTTTCGCATCCTTTTTCTCCGGTCTTCGTTCCCTGGTCTCCTTGATCGTCTCCATATAGTCAAACAGATTCATCTGCCGGGGTGCATTCTCCTCCAGAAGCTTCGCCGTACGGATACCAAGGAGCCGGACGGGCATGCCGTCCCACAACTCATGAAACAGCTCGCAGGCTTTTTGATAAAGCATGGAATCCGCCTGGGACGGCGGTGAGATCTGGGTCTGATGGGAGACGTTCTGGAAGGTGGCATAACGGATCTCCACAGTAATGCTTCCCGCCTTCTTCCCGGCTTTTCTCAGTCTCCCGCCGACACTTTCCGCCAGCATCAGAAGCACTTTCCTTGCCTCCTCTTCGGTCTGGACGTCCTCGGACAAGGTGGTGGAATTGCCGATTCCCTTTGCCTCTTCCCCCTCGGAATGAACCACATCCTCTCCCTGTCCGTTGGCAAACTCCCACAGAAGCCTTCCATGGCTTTTCAGATGGACTTCCAGATAATCCGGGTCTGCCTTTGCAAGCTCTCCTATGGTGCGGATCTCCAGCTTTTTTAATACCTCCACGCTTGCCTTCCCCGCCATATAGAGATCTGACACCGGAAGGGGCCACATCTTCTCCCGAATCTCTTCCGGAAACAGGGTATGCACCCGGTCCGGCTTTTCAAAATCCGACGCCATTTTGGCCAGAAGCTTGTTGGTGGAAATACCGATATTGACGGTAAAACCCAGCTCTGTCCGGATCCGGTTCTTGATCTCAAAGGCCGCCTCGACAGGCGTGGAAAAACGGTGGGCTATCCCCGTAAAGTCCAGAAAGCATTCATCGATACTGAGCTGCTCGATATCCGGGGTATAACTTCTTAAAAGCTCCATCAGTCTCCTGCTGTACCTGGCGTACATCTTATGGTCCGGAGGCTCCATCCGAAGCACCGGACACTTCCGCATGGCGGACACCACCGGTTCTCCGGTCCGGATGCCGTACGCCTTTGCCGGAATGGACTTGGCAAGGACCACCCCGTGCCGGGACTTTTTGTCACCGCCGATAATGCAGGGAATCTCCCGGATATCCTCCTCCTCTCCCCGCTTTAAATATTCGATCGCTGTCCAGCTCAAATACGCCGAATTGACGTCTATGTGAAAAATAATATGGCGCATCGCTCCAGCCTCCTTTTCCTGTTCCCTTCTATGGTAACAGCAAAAGAAGCAGGATTCCAGTAAAATCCTGCTTCTTTTTATTCTTTCCGTATCTTATCCTTTCATTCCGCTGATCGTGATTCCTTCCTCAAACTTGGACTGAAGAATCAGATAAAAGATAAACGGCGGAAGAAACGTCACTGCGGCTCCTGCCATCGTCAGTCCCACATCGGTATCATACGCCGTCTTCATGGTACTGATGGCCAGAGGCAGCGTCCTCATGGCATCCTTCGTTGTGGCAACCAGAGGCCACAGGAAGTTGTTCCAGGCCCCCACAAAGGTAAAAATCGCAAGGGTCATCATGGATGATTTCACAAGAGGAAGAATCACCCTCCACAAAATCTTCAGATCTCCCGCTCCGTCCAGCTTGGCGGATTCAATCAGCTCTTTCGGGACTCCAATGATAGCCTGCCGCATGATAAAGACTCCAAAGGCCGTCGGGAGTGGCAGGATCAGCGCCTTAAACGTATTGATCCAGTCAAATCCCCGGACGATCAGATACAGCGGCACGATGATCACCTCAGATGGCACTACCATCGTCATCATGAGGAAAAAGAAAATCTTGTCGTTTCCCCTGAATTTCAGCTTTGCGAAAGAGTATCCCGCCAGACAGCTGCACACCAGCGTCAGGGCGACTCCGCCAAACGCTACGATAATACTGTTGGTCAGATACTGAAGGAAATTATTTTTTGTAAAAATCTTAATATACTGTTCCAGCGTTGCCTCCGACAGACTGAAACTGAAATCGTAGGCATTGACTGTGCTTTTCAAAGACATCAGAATCATATAGATGAACGGAAGCACACAGAACACCGCTGTGATCAGTAAAAGGATATCACCGAAAAATCCCGGAAGTTTCTTTCTGATTTTCATGTTCCGTCCTCCCCTCTATATCTCTGAAGCTTCCCGCTTCATAAAGCCTTTCTGAAGCACCATGACAGCCAGAACCAGAAGGAACAGCACGTTGGATACTGCCATCGCGTATCCGGCCTTTCCGGTTTTAAATGTCAGGTTGTAAGCATAGAATACCATTGTCATGGTAGAGTTGGCCGGACCGCCTCCGGTCATTGTGTAAATCAGCTCAAAGCTCTGAAGCGAACTGACCACGCTTAAAAACACATCCATGATAATGGCCGGTTTCATCAGAGGCAGCGTGATATAGCGGAGTCTCTGAAACGTTCCTCCGCCGTCCACCTTTGCCGCCTCGTAGTAGCTGTCCGGTATGGACATCAGCGTGGCGAGATTCAGAACCATATAGTATCCGAAACTCTTCCACACCATGATCATGGATACCGTGATAATTGCCGTCGTGCTGCTTCCAAGAAGCATAGCGGTGTCGATCCCTAGAAGTCCCAGCAGATCCGAAAACACTGGAATTCTTGCGTTTAACATGGTTTTCCATACGGTACCGACAACTGCGTTGGATGAAATAACCGGAATAAAGATCGCTGCTTTGGCAATTTTACCGATCAGCGTGTGCTTTCTGGATGCCACCAGCACCGAAAACAGCACGGATAATACAACCTGAAGCGGGACAACCATTACCATGACTTTCAATGTGTTGACTACCGCCATATGCATCTTCGGATCGCTCAGCATCCTCTTATAATTGTCAAGCTTTATGAACTCCGGATCCAGAAGCAGATTGTACTTTGTAAAGCTGAAAATCAGCGAGATCACCACGGACCCGACTACAAACGTCAGAAGGATCAGGCTGATCGGCATCACATAGCCGTACGGCGCGATAGTCGAAAAAATGTTTCTCCTTTTTTTCATCTCCTGCTCCTTTGCTCAGTATCACACCATATGTTTATTCTTTGTCTGCCCAGTATTCATCCAGCGCCTGATCTGCATAGTCTGCCGCATCATCCATTGCCTGCTGAGGTGTTTTGTTTCCTTCCATCATGCCCTGAAGTTCAGATGCAAGATTCTGAAGGATATCACTTCCGCACGGTCCTACCTGAAGCGGACGGTATTTGTCTCTGTCTTCCGTTACGATACGCTCCATTTTCGCGTCGCCCTGATATGGCTCGCTCTTGGTAAGCGGTGCTCCGGATGCAATCTTGTGGTACTCTGTCATGAATTCAGATCCTGTGATGTACTTGATCAGTTTCATGCAAAGCTCCGGATTCTCTGCCTGGGAAGATAAGGTCAGACAGTCTGTCGCTCCAAATGTGCCATAGTCTTTGTTCTTTAAAGATGTCACATAGTTCCAGTTCAGATTCGGATAAGATTCTTTAAAGAGTGTATCCTGAATCGCAGAAGAACGTGTCACACCAAATGCAGCTTTGCCCTGTCCGAAGATCGTGGAGAATGCATCTTCCGCTGCAAGAGACATCATGTTCTCCGGCATGTAGTCTTTCAGGCTGTAGAAGAATTCTGCCGCTTCCACACCTGCGTCATCGTTGAATTTCACGCTCTTATAATCATCATTGTAAATATCGGTTCCTGCCTGCCATAACAGACTGTAGAAATATGCATTCAGAAGATAGAGCATATTCATGCTTCCATTGTTGAATCCAACCGCATATCCATACTGGTCGATCTTTCCGTCTCCGTCTGTATCCTTTGTAGCTTCCTGGCAGATCCGCTTGAAGTCATCCCATGTTTCCGGCGGCTGTTCTCCAAGTTCATTTAAGATATCCTCATTGTAGTAAAGGACAAATGGAACTCCTGTTACGATCGGCCATCCATACTGTCCGTCCATCATATATCCGTGATCCAGATAGAGATACTCGTCTCTGTCCTCGTCCGTGACATATTCGCTCATATCCGCAACTGCTCCGGAATCGATGTAGGTCGGGAACATTTCCGCATACATATATCCGATATCCGGAAGCTCGCCGGATGCGGCGCCTGTGGACCATTTCTCCTCATAATTATCCCATGGCTGGATCTGGATGTCGATTTCACAGTTATTCTCCTCCTTGAAATCTTCCAGAAGCGGCTCCCAGTTCTCCAGCATGTTGTCATCAAGCGGCGGACACCACATGGTAATCGTCTCTTTTCCTCCGTCACTGTCTTTTTTGTCATCACTGCCGGAACTTCCACATCCTGCAAGAAGTCCTGTGACCATGGCCGCGCACAGCAGCGCACTTACCAGTTTCTTTTTCATAATTGCTCCTCCTGTATGATAAAATGTTACATATGATATCATTTTTATGATACCATGTTGTCGTTCCGGCAACAAATTGATTCAATCTATCGATTTTTATTTATTGTTTTTTTCTATAACCCAGATTCCAGCCGGACCTCATCCATCCAGATCTCCAGTTTCTTCCATTCTGTATGATACGGCACATCACAGCCACTGGCACTGATATAGCCTTTCGGGCTGTCACCAGCCTGCCGGATCTCCCTTTGGATCTCCATGCGCAGCTCTTCTTCTGATCCCTGCAGCAGACATTCCACCGGAGGTATGTTTCCCATAATGGTCATATGGCTTCCCAGCTCCCGCCTGGCTTCTTCCAGATCCATGATATTGTCCAGACTGATGGCCCGGATGGGCATCTCCTTGAAATAGTCCCAGACCTTTCTTGTATTCCCACAGATATGCAGGGACGGCTTGACCCCCATCTTGTCCCAGGCATACTCCATGATCTCTGTCAGATAAGGAAAAACAAGTTCCCGAAAATACTTCGGAGAAATCAGCGCCGGGGAGGACACCGGGTCCGCCATTCTGAGCCCGTCTGCATACGGGGCCAGCATGTCGATGCAGTTTTTCATCGTATCCGTCACCAGTCTCAGAAGCCGTTTTACCTGTTCCGGTTCTTTTCTCAGATCCCGCAAAAACTGCTCCACTCCCCTTAAATTGGCTGCAATGGTAAAAGGTCCTCCAATGCTTGGGGCTACATCCACAACACCATCCGCCGCTTCTTTCATCCGCTCCAGTGCCTCCCGGAAAAACAAAAGCCGCTCTGACTGTTCCGGTCGGACCGGTTCCATCTGATCCAGCATCCGGTAATCAGTGAGAAATCTTCCGTCAAAATAGGGCATTCCTTCCTCCGGATAGACTACTGTTCCTCCAAGAGCTTCCAGAATCCCGCATGTATTCGGCCCCAGACTCAGTTCATCATGGCCCAGACGGTTAAATGCCTCTATCTCCGTATCCACCATCTTTTTGGCATCGTGCCAGTATTCCCTGCTGGATGTTCCCGTGAGTCTCCCGGAGAGTTCTCCGATAAAAGGGATCACCATGATCCGGTCCGTTTCCTTCCCCTGCTCCATAGCAGCCCGCCTCTCATGGGGCGTCATCCGGTCACGGACATTTGCTTTTGCTGTTCTCACTCGTTCCGCCTCCCTTTGATCTCCGGAAAGATCATGCTTTCCGTAAAAATCCGTTCATAATTTTCTGTCTGGGCAAGTTCCATATACTCTATGGTTCCCGCCAGTGCTTCCATCTCTTCTCTTGCCTTTCGGGACATGAGCGTCATATATGCCCCGGTTTTGGATGTATTTCCCACATAGACCAGCCGATCTTCCACTTCCTTTGGAAGAATCCCGACGCCGGTCAGAAATTCCGCCGGGAGATGCGCGCCGAACTGTCCGGCGATCAGAACCCTGGACAGATCCTTCATCTCAATACCCGCTTTCTTCAGCAGGGCCGTAAATCCGGACAAAATGGCGCCTTTTGCCAGCTGCACCTGCCGGACATCCCCCTGGGTAATATATAGATCCGGCTTTTCTTTCAGGACAAACTCCCGCTTCTTTCCATTCAGACGGATCATAGGATAGCGGTAGTCCTCCGGAGAAAGATCCTCCTTTTTGACGAAGACGCCGGTCTTTTTGACCAGTCCTGTCCGGATCAGCTCTTTCACCGCAGCCAGGATTCCGCTTCCACAAAGTCCCTCCGGAGCCGTATCCCCGATGGTGGTCAAGACTACGCCTTCTTCTGTAATTTTCACATCTTCTACCGCACCGTCCGCAGCTCGCATGCCGCAGCTGATGTTCATACCTTCCAGGGCCGGCCCGGCAGCACAAGAACAGCTCAGGAGCCGTCCGTCACTTGCCAGGACGATTTCTCCATTGGTGCCGATATCTATAAACAATACCCGCTCCTGTTCTCTTTGAAGTCCACAGACATAGGCCCCTGCCACAATATCCGCTCCGATATAGGCAGAGACAGACGGCAGACAGTAAAGTATGGTCTCTTCTCCTGCCTTCAGTCCGATCTCCGATGCTCTTCGCGTCTGGGCCTCTGTGAACACCGGACGGTAGGGAGCTCTTCCAATAGGCCTTGCATCTACGCCAAGCAGCATATGCAGCATCGTACAGTTTGCCGCCACATGAATCCTTTGAATCTCCTCCCGGCAGATTCCGGCCTGCCCGCAGAGCTTTTCCATCTCGGTATTCAGAGAATCCACAATCGCAGCCTGAAGATCTGCTGCTCCGGTGTCCGGGTGGTCATACTCGTAGGTGATTCTTGTCAGCACATCCTGCCCAAACTGTTTCTGGGCATTGAGCATCGCTCCCTGTGCCACCACCTCCCCGTCCGAAAGCCGGACCAGATCCAGTGCGGCTGTGGTTGTCCCGATATCCACCGCCACTCCGTAGCCATTCGTATACTCTTTCTGAAATTCCGGCACATATCCGGATGTCAGAACCTTTCCTTCCTTTTCTTTTCCAAGAAGCTCCACCTGCAGATCTTCTGTCACCTCCACCTGACAGGCGAGACGGATACCCGGATGTTCTCCGGATACCACTTTTACTCCGCATTTTCCGCAGGTTCCATTTCCATTACACGGGTTTTCCACAAAAAAGCCCTCCTGTAAGAGGGCTTTGAGCAGATTGGTGCCGTGTTCACAGGAAATGACCTTGCCGCTTCCCATCACATGAATCTCAGGCATCATCTTCCTCCTTTCGGACCGCCTGCAGCACTGCCCGGATATTTGCCAGCGGGGAACGCATTCCCAGCCCGCAGGCCGGTGCAATGATATCCGATCCGTTTTTGATACAGTTTTCTGTCAGTGTTTCTACCTTTTCCGGATCTCCGAACTCCAGCGTATATGTGCTGACGTTTCCCATCAAGGTCCGTTCTCCCAGTGACGCCCGCGCTTCCTTCATCGGTACAACCGAATCAAAGCTCAGCGCATCACTGTGAATCTCGTCCACTTCCCGGTATACCGGATTCATATGTCCGCAGATATGCACGATCGTCTGAGCTCCCGCCTCCTTCATGGCGTCCACAATCTGATTCACATACCGGACCGTAAACTCTTCAAAGAACTTTGGTCCCAGAATCTCTCCCGTAGCGCTTGGATCCGACAAGGCGATCACATCCGCTCCCGCCTCAATCTGCGCCTTTCCAAACCGGATCAGCTGATCTGTCACAAACTGCAAAAACGCATGTGCGTCCGCATTTTTCTTCCGCAGCTCTTTATAGAATACAACCGGTTCCATCAGGGAACTTGCCGTGCTGACCGGACCGGTCAGATTGCCCACAATCGGCACATCCGTCCCTTCCTGTTTCAGAATCCGGATGGCTTCAAGGACAACTCCTGCTCTGCCGTGTTCCGGACGGATCTGAGGAAGACGCTCCCATCCGCTGACTGTGTCAATCACATAGCCTGTGACATGAGGCTCATAGATACTGGATCCAAGATCGACCTGGGCTCCCATCTCTTCCGCTTCAATCGTCATACAAAAAGGTACGCCGTAGTTTTCAAAGCATCCCTGATCATAGACCGCCCTGGCAAGCCCTGCCATCATCTTCGGATCTGTGTGAGCCTGGGGCAGATAGATCTGTACCGTCTTCATCAGCTCTTCCGTAATCATATTCATCATTCCTCCCGGACAGATACAAGGCGTTCTGTCCGCCCTTTCCCCGGAAAGAACCGTTTTTAATCGTTCTTTTGGTGTCAACATTTCCTTTTCCTTTCTCTTTTCCTATGCCATGCAGAGCAGATCTTTCGCAAGGCGGACCGCTTCCACCGCATTCTGGGAATAGCCGTCGGCCCCGATCTTATCCGCATAATTCTTCGAGACCGGGCCGCCGCCCACCATGACTTTTACCTGATCCCGGATTCCCGCCTCTTTCAGCAGGTCGATGACTGTCTTCATCCCGCTCATGGTTGTCGTCATCAACGTAGACAGGCAGACCAGATCCGCATGGGTCTCCTTTGCCGTATCCACAAACTTCTGCAGCGGAACGTCCCTGCCCAGGTCAATCATCTCGAACCCGGCCGTCTCCATCATGATCTTGACCAGATTCTTTCCGATATCGTGGGTATCTCCTTCTACTACACCGATGACTGCTTTTTTCTTCGTCTCCGGATCCTCCTCCGGCAGATATGGCTTCAAAACATTCAGCCCTGCGTACATGGCATCTGAGCAGAGGAGCACATCCGTCACAAAATATTCTTCCTCTTCGAACAGCACACTGGTGCGGTTCATCCCGTCAATCAACCCCTCCATGATTCCTTCCAGGGCCGGATATCCCGCATCGATAAACTCCTGGGCCGCCTCAGCCACATCTTCTTCCTCCATGTCCACTACACCATCGGACATTCTCTTTAACAATTCTTCCTTTGCACTCATGCTGACTCCTCCTTACTGCTGTCCTTGGGGACAGTCTGATCTATCTTCCTTTTCTTTGATCTCTATCGTCACCAATTTGCCGGTTTTTATGACCGTTCTGCTCCGATTGATACACATCTGCGCCGGAAATTTCGCCTTTCCTACTGCATAGACACAGGCCTCCTGATAGGTCATCTCTCCCGGAAGCTCCAGGCAGGCTTCTCTTGCAAGCCCGGTCCCTGTCATGGCAAAGGCCGTTTTCGGACAGAGAATCATTGCCATATTCTCTCCCAGAATGTCTGCCGCTCTTTGAAGGAACGGATCCGTAAATACCCGTGTCATCCATTCCATTGATTTAGGCCCCAGAATCATAAGACTCCCTGCCGAGTCCGCATAACTTACCATCCGGACTCCAGCTTTTTTTAACTCCTCCAGAAGACGAAGCAGTTTCTGCCCGGTCTTACGAAACAGCGCCTCCATCTGCTCCGGCGATTTCCGGATTCCCTTCAGCACATATTTGAGATCCGTCAAGGTATTCCAGATCGTCAGCGGGCCGGACATCTGAAAAAGTACTTCCTCCCCCTGTTCTCTTAAACTCCGGCATGCCGAAAGTACTTCTCCAATCCGTCCATTGGAAAAATCGATCTCAGGCAAAGACTGCAGCTCCTCCAGGCTTTTGCAGACCGGCTCCTTCGCTCTTGGCCCGGATGTATCGCTTCCGTACCGGACACTGCCTCCCAGCGCTTCCGCCTCCAGCGTGTGATCAAACGGAATCGTACAGTACGGCTTTTGGCTCTCCTCTTTCTCAAGAAGAGCAAACCGAATAATCTGATCCCTTTCCGTATAAATTTCCGGGATCGGAAGCGCATACTTTTGAATCACTTCCAGCATCTCCTGATCTGAATCCTCCGGTTTACAATCATAATCCCGAATCATAACCCTCGCCTCCTAAACTTCTTAACTATAACCGTATCATAAACAGGCTCTTTTAACTAATAGATATTTTCTATAAGTTATATAGAAAAAAAGCTGCCATTTCCGTACTTGGAAACGGCAGCCTTTGTTCATGCTGTCATTATGATTCCTGATATTCCATCGGTACTCGTCCGCCGGTCGTTGCGGTCAGTTCTCCGTCTTTTTCGTCGATAATGATCGTATCGCCCGTGCTTACGTTTCCTTCCAGAATCAGTTTCGCCGCAAGGGTCTCCACATATTTCTGCAGATAACGTTTCAGCGGTCTTGCACCGTACATCGGGTCGTATCCGCCGTCCACGATGTGCTGTTTTGCGGCCTTGGTCAGTTCGATATGCAGATCCCGGTCTGCCAGACGCTTGTTGACGTCTTTGACAAGCAGATCCACAATTCCGGTAATGTTGTCCTTGGTCAGCGGACGGAACATAATGATCTCATCCAGCCTGTTCAAGAACTCTGGACGGAAGTGGTTCTTCAGATCGTTCATGACAAGCTCCTCATTATCCGGACGGATATTTCCGTTTTCATCAATTCCTTCCAGCAGATAGGAAGAACCGATGTTGGAGGTCATAATGAGGATAGTATTCTTAAAGTCCACAGTACGTCCCTGGGAATCGGTGATCCGTCCGTCATCCAGTACCTGTAACAGGACATTGAACACATCTGGATGTGCCTTTTCCACTTCATCAAACAGGACAACAGAATACGGTCTTCTCCGAACCGCTTCTGTGAGCTGGCCACCTTCATCGTATCCTACATATCCCGGAGGCGCTCCGATCAGTCGGGACACGGAATATTTCTCCATGTACTCACTCATATCGATACGTACCATGTTTTTCTCATCGTCAAACAGACTTTCTGCCAGTGCTTTGGCAAGCTCTGTCTTTCCGACACCGGTTGGTCCAAGGAAGAGGAAGGATCCGATCGGCTTGGTCGGGTCTTTGATTCCGGCCTTGGAACGAATGATCGCTTCTGTTACTTTTGTGACTGCTTCGTCCTGTCCGATGACACGTTTATGCAGCTGCTGATCCAGATGCAGTGTCTTGCTACGCTCACTTTCGTTGAGCTTTGCAACCGGAATTCCGGTCCATCTGGAGACGATCTTTGCGATCTCTTCTTCTGTCACACTCTCATGGACAAGAGACATATCTTCGTCTTTGACTTTCGCCTCTTCTTCTTCCAGCTGTTTTTTCAGTTGAGGGAGACGTCCATACTGCAGCTCCGCCGCCTTTTCCAGGTCGTAACTGCTCTGGGCTTTCTGGATCTCCTGATTGACACTTTCAATCTCTTCCCGGAGACGGTGTACTCGTTCAAGAGAGGATTTTTCATTGTCCCACTGTGCTTTCTGTTTTGCAAACTCTTCCCGGTTTTCCGCCAGTTCCTGTTGCAGTTTTACGAGACGCTCCTGGCTGAGCCGGTCGTCCTCTTTCTTGAGAGCCGCCTCTTCAATTTCCAGCTGCATGGTACGCCTGCGGAGTTCATCCAGCTCTGTCGGCATGGAATCCAGCTCTGTCTTGATCAGGGCACATGCCTCGTCCACAAGGTCGATGGCCTTGTCCGGCAGGAACCGGTCCGAAATATAACGGTTGGACAGGGTAGCCGCTGCTACCAGGGCACTGTCTGTAATCTTGACTCCGTGGAATACTTCGTAACGCTCTTTTAATCCACGAAGAATCGAAATCGCGTCTTCCACTGTCGGCTCATCTACCATGACCGGCTGGAACCGCCGTTCCAGAGCAGCATCTTTTTCAATGTATTCCCGGTATTCATCCAGGGTAGTTGCACCGATACAGTGCAGCTCTCCTCTGGCCAGCATTGGCTTTAACATATTGCCTGCGTCCATGGAGCCTTCTGTCTTGCCTGCTCCTACAATCGTATGAAGCTCATCGATGAAAAGAATAATCTCTCCATCACTGTTTTTCACTTCTTCCAAAACGGCTTTCAACCGTTCCTCAAATTCGCCCCGGTATTTGGCTCCAGCTACCAGAGCACCCATATCCAGTGCGAACAGTTTTTTATTCTTCAGACCTTCCGGCACATCGCCTCTGACGATCCGCTGTGCCAGTCCTTCTACAACCGCGGTTTTACCAACACCAGGTTCTCCGATGAGTACCGGGTTGTTTTTCGTTTTTCTGGAAAGGATCCGGACTACATTCCGGATCTCGGCGTCACGACCGATGACCGGATCCAGCTTTTGTTCTCTGGCCCGTTCTACCAGATCATATCCGTATTTATTCAGTGTATCGTATGTTGCCTCCGGATTGTCGCTTGTCACCCTCTGGTTTCCACGGACTTCGGAGAGCACCCTGAGGAAATTCTCACGGTTAATGCCGAATTCCTTAAAAATCTGCTTGACTTCACGGTTGGCATACTTCAAAAGCGCCAGGAACAGATGTTCCACAGAGACATATTCGTCTCCCATCTGTTTTGACTCATCTTCTGCATGGATCAGAACTTTATTCAGATCCTGACCAATATAGAGCTGACCGCCCTGTACCTTTGGCCGTTTCCGAAGGGCCTGCTCTACCCTTTCAATCAGAAGATTCTTCTCAATTCCCAGTTTTTCCATCAACTTCAGAATGAGGCTCTCATCCTGTGTCAGCAGAGAATAAAGAAGATGCTCCTGTTCAATTTCCTGATTTCCGTATTCGTCTGCGACTTTCTCGCATCCCTGTACCGCAAGCATAGAATTTTGTGTGAATTTGTTGATATTCATACGCTTCTACCTCCTTACGAATGTTTCATCTATCTACAGTTTCTGTTTGTCTGTTCTATCGACGATATAACAATAGCATGTTTTATTAGCACTGTCAACACCTGAGTGCTAATTTTCTGAATTTTTCGTTCAATTTGCTAATGTGAATGGGCAGAATCGATTCCCTGGGGCGAATCTTGTCTGTGCTTTTGCAGCTTCCTGCCGCTGCTTTTGCGTTTCTCGTCTCAGTTTTTGCGGCCTCTGTCCCTGCAGATATCTGATCGTTTTCCGTCATACGGTTCCACAGAAAATTTTCCATTTTCATCCGTAGAAAAACTGCCTGGAATACGGTTCTATAAGAAAAACTTGTCAATTCCTCCGTATCATTTCGTCCAAGGCTGATGTATGATTCAAAAATGCTTTTTCAACCGTGGCACCGGCAAACATGCATTCGAAAATTCTGGATACGTAGCCATGAATCCTATTTGATCCTTCTAC
>CAJFMZ010000012.1:28801-40804 GCA_904393575.1 uncultured Sellimonas sp.
ATGTCTCTTGGAAACATGGAGGCTCTTCTTACATTTTCAAATCCGAGCAGTCTGCTTGTGAAGCGTTCCAGGCCAAGTCCCAGGCCGCCGTGCGGCGGAAGGCCATAGCGGTGCGCCATCAGATAACTTTCAAAGGATTCCGGATGCATGCCTCTCCGCTTCATTTTGGCCACCTGTTCCTCATAGTTGTGAATCCGAAGTCCACCCGTAGTGATCTCCAGTCCTTTATAGAGAAGGTCGAAGCTTCTGGTCACCTTCGGATTGGTCTTGCTGTCCATGGCGTAGAATGGGCGTTTCTTTTCCGGGTACTCAGTGACAAAGACAAAGTCACTTCCGGTCTGTTCCCGAATCCACTCGGAAAAGATCTTTTCCTCCTCCGGCTCCAGGTCTTCCGGATCTGCCGCCGCCTGATTTCGGATGTGGGATACGATCTTTTTGACCTCCGCAAACGGAACCGCCGGAATCTCCTTCCATTCCGGAATCTCCACATTTAACAGTGCAAGCTCTTCCCGGCAATGTTCCGAAAGCCAGCAAAAGACCGCATGCAGCATGGATGCTTCCATCTCCATCAGCTCTTCCGGTGTCGTCACATAGCCCATCTCAAAGTCTACGCTCGTATACTCGTTTAAATATCGGGATGTGTCGTGCTTTTCCGCCCGGAAGACCGGACCGATCTCAAAGACACGCTCGTATACGCCCACCATCATCTGTTTATAAAACTGAGGACTCTGGGCAAGATAGGCTTCCCTTCCAAAATAGTCCAGCCGGAAGATATTCGCTCCGCCTTCCGCCCCTGCGGCTCCGATCTTTGGAGAGTGGATCTCTGTAAATCCATGTTCCTTCAAAAATCTGCGGATGCCGTCCGTAATGCCGTTCTGGATCCGGAAGATGGCACGCTCCCGTTCATTTCGAAGAGTCACCGGACGGTAGTCCAAAAGAGTGGATATGGATGTGTCCACTTCCTTTTGATTGATGACCACCGGACTCATCTCATACGGTCTTGACAGCACTTCCACCCCGGTCAGATGGAGCTCCGCCCCGGTCCGTGACCGCTCTTCTTTCACGACTTCCGCCTCAAAAATCACACAACTCTCTTCTTCCAGCTCCTCCAGCGGAAAAGATGCTTTTTCTTTCGAATAGACGCACTGCACGATATGCGCTGCCGTCCGAAGCAGCACAAAGGCAAACCCTCTCATTTTACGGATTTTATAGATGCTGCCGTGGATCCGGATCGTCTCTCCGGTATGTTCCAGGAGATTGGTCTCCTCTTCTTTCCTGATATTGGTTCCTTCGATATAATTCCATTCTTTCATATTGATCTTCCTTTACCCTTTCCATGAATTTTTATGATTCCCTGATCATCCGGGTCCTCATCCATGTGGGCATCGTCTTTATGTCCCATTCGATCACAACCTTTCCCAGCCGTCTTCCTCATCATCGCTGTTTTGCGAAGTTCCAAAAACTCCGTCCGTAAAATAAAAAAACAGAACCACACAAGAATCTTCCATCCTGTGTGGTTCTGCTGTTATCTCTTTCACACAGGTACAACACAAGAAGCGCTTGTACCTGTGACTCCATTCACAATACAAGCGCTACCTATCGTCGTCCCTGTTCATGCTAACCAAGATCTTCATCGGGCTCATCAGAATTCGCAGCTCCTTTCAAGTTTTCTTCATTTTAAATCCAGGAAGTGCCTCTGTCAAGCCCTTTTACCTCTTTTTATATTTTTCGTATGTTTGTTCCCGGAACACTCTTCCGCGAAGAAAGGCTGCAAGCCAGACTCCCAGAAACGCAACCGCCAGAAACGGCGTCACAAAATATGAAAGCACTGCTCCCAGTACAAACCACAGGGCCCAGAGCAAAAAGCCGTTTCTCGCTCCATTTACTACAAGACCTGCATCGTACTGATCCCGCTTTTCTTTGGGAAGATCCCGGTAGCTTTTGACCAGCCAGACACACTTTTCACCAAGAATGGTAAAGACAACCCCGTGGGCCGTCAGAAGTGCTGTCATCATCATACAAATAAAAACTGCAATTACAATGATTCGTTCCACTGTTCCTCTCCTTTTCATCGGTCTTCTTATCATCTTACACCGATTTTCGGAAAAGGCAAGTCTTTCTTTTTAATCTTCCTTTTTCATCCGGATCCACACGGAGATTCCAAGAAGCAGAATTCCGGTCACGGCCAGGTACCGTTTCTCGGTATAGCTTCCCGCCGCCAGGGAGAAGAGATACCAGTTTCCAAGATACTTTTCTCCTGCTCCAAAGGAGAACAGATAATAGCCAAATGCAGCCATATAGCCGATCACCAGATTGCCGGTACAGGCCGTGCCAAGTGTGCCAATCCCGCCAAGAAAAAGCATGCCGGACATGGTGGCCAGCAGATAGGATGCATAAGGGAACTGACAGTTTCCTGCCCGCAGGGACCAGAGAAAGCCTGCCGCAAGTATCACCATAACCAGGATATTCAAAGCCATCCGGATCAGGTAGATGCTTCCCATAGAGGTGTACTTGGATCGGATCAGCGCCCGGATATTCGGATCGGCCTCCGGCAAAAAGACCGGAATCAGGAGCAGCATTCCGGGAAGTACCGCATAAAAGTCCAGCAGCTGCGCTGTCTCTGTCTGGCCCAGATTTCTGGTCCCTGCAAACAGCGGAGTCAAAAGAAACAGTGTCAGACTAACGAACAGCTGCTTTGGCAGATGATGCCGGACGTATTCTTTTCCGGCCGCGAGATAACGTTCCATTTCCCCACTTCCCCTTTCTTCTTGCTTCAAATACCATCGCCGCGCCAACTACAAGTGCCAGGGCCAGCACCGCGTAGAACACCCGGTTTTGGATCAGTTGCGAAAACTGAGCATGAAATCCGCTGTAATTCAACTCTGTATTGTGTCTCGGAATGAGATTCATACCGTAATTGCCTCCTCCCATGGAGTCTTCTCCGCTGAAAACAGAAAAGAACCACCAGGCCGCCTGAACCAGCACCCCTGCCGCCGTCTGGGTCAGCTCCGTCACAAACATGCCAAGGGCCGTCACCACCAGAATTGTTGGCAGCAGCCATCCCAGACTGTAAAGGGCAAAAGCACCCGGATGCAGATCGATGCCTTTTCCTTTGGCAAATCCGATGCATTCCGCCAGTGGATAGAAAGACAGGAGAAAGACCGGCAAAAACATTCCAAAGCAAAGCGCTGCATACCGGCTGAAAATAATCGTATACGAGGATGCCTTCCGGGTATAGATCAGCTCCTGCATGGAAGCGCGTTTATCCCGGATTTCCCTCGTTGCCGCTACAAAAACCGGGAGAATGGCGAGAATAATTCCCATATAGTCGCAGAAAAGTCTTGCATATCCTCCGGTCAGGCCGTCCTTTTCTACCAGATTCTCATACTCTTTCAGGGCGTCCTCATAGGTCATCTCTACCATGGCATTCTGCCGGATATGATCCTCCGTAAAGTCCGATCCTGGACCCAGAATCTCACAGACCTCATCCATATCCTTCAAAAACTCCTCGTAGTCCAGGCCTTCTTTGGGCTCCAGCGAAAAATTCCCGTCCAGAAACATCATACTTCCGTCCGGCATCTTGGCAGTATTTTCTTCTTCCCACTGATCATACCGGTTCTGGATTTCCTCCGTGGACAGTCCCGTATCTTTTGTCAGAACAGAAGCGATCTCCTCTTTTTCCTCTTCATTGAGCGTCACCTTTTTGGTAAATCCCACAGGGGCGGTTGTAAAGCTGTCCTGCATCCAGGATTCCGCAAGAAGCCCCAGCGTTCCGCTCATCCGATCTTCCTTGCGATCCGAGAGCTTGTATCCATAGCTTCCTTCCTGTCCCGGTTCCGGCTTTGACTCAAAGGTGATGGTTCCCATCTGGCTGAAGAAAAACAGGCACAGAGCCAGCACGTACAGCCAGAAGATCAGGCTTTTGAAGAGTGTCCTGCACTCCTTTTTAAATAAGGTCCAGATCATGAGAAAATCCCTCCTTTTCCTGCATCAGATACAGATAGGCGTCCTCCACGCCAGGGTCGCATGGAACTGCCTGGATGTTCGGAGACTGCTCAGAGATAAACCGGACCGTCACATTGTTTCCCTGGGTCAACATGCTCGTAACCAGATATTCCTCCTTCATCAGCGGGAGTTCTTTTCTGCTGATCTGAGATGTATAGACTTTTCCGTCCGTCATCTGCAAAAGCTCTGTCACCGTTCCCTCATAATACAGCTCTCCCTCATCCATGATGGCGATCCGCTCGCAGGCCGCCTCGATATCCCCGACAATATGAGTGGAGAGAATGACGATCCGATCTTCCGCCGTCTCGCACAACAGATTCCGGAAACGGACCCGCTCTTCCGGATCAAGCCCCGCCGTTGGTTCATCGACGATCAGTACCTTCGGATCATGTAAAATCGCCTGGGCGATTCCCAGTCTCCGCTTCATGCCTCCGGAGAGCGCTTTCACCTTAGTACGATAGTGATCCTGAAGATTCACTCTCTCAAGGAGCATCGGAATCCGCTCCTTTCTTATCTTCTTCGAAAGTCCGGAGAGAGCTCCCAGATAATCCATCGCCTCATAAACACCCATGTTTGGATACATGGAAAACTCCTGCGGAAGATATCCGGTGATCCTGCGGACCTCCGCGGCCTGCTCTACCGGAATACCGCAGATCGTTACCTTTCCCCCCTGCTTTTTCAGCAATGTGGCCAGTACTTTCATCAGTGTCGTCTTCCCCGCGCCGTTTCTCCCCAACAGGCCGTACATTCCCGAAGGGATGGTCAGAGAAACCTGTTTCAGCGCATGCGTTTTTCCATAATATTTTTCCAGTCCCTGGATTTTGATTTCCATTGTCTTGCTGCTCATCTGTCTACTTCCTTTCTGCTTGATATCTTTATTATAGAAAGCATTTCTCTAGATTCTCCCTAGAGATCTGAAAGGATTTCTTTAGATTTCCTTTGTAAGCGCAAATGAGGCCGTCACCACCGCCCCTTTTCCCCAGGCACGGTTTGCAAAGCTCAGCCTTCCCCCGTGCTTTTTACAGAGCACTGCGGACAGATTCAGACCGATGCCAAAGTGCTCCTCTTTCGTTCCTTCGCTGAAATACAGCTTCGATGCATTCTTCAGCGCATCCTCCGAAAAGCCGGGGCCATCGTCCGATACAAAGAGATACAGCATCCCGTCCTCCTCTTTCGTCTCCAGCTCCACCCTGCTGTCCGCATATCGGATGGCATTGGAAAGAAGATTGTCCAGGACTTCCATCAACAGATCTTCATCCAGCAGGAGCTCGTTCTCTGTCCCTTCATGCCGGTACCGGATTTCCACTTCCCCTGCGGCATTCAGAGCATCTGCCATGCCCTGGATGCGGCTTTTGATTTCTGAAGTTTTTCTCCTCTCCGGAGCAAATGGAATCTCATCCACAGATCGAAGAGACTTCATGGTGCCGCTGAACCGCTCCAGCCGTTCCGCCTGTTCTGCTAAAAGTTTCAAAGTAGTCTTCAGCTTTTCCTGACTGATGGCCCCCTTTGGCAGATAGCGGATGAGGAAATCCGAATAGCCCCGGATTACCGTCAAAGGAGTCCGCAGATCATGGGCAAAGGCCGCATTCAGACGCTTCTGCTCTTCCACCAGATTCCACATTTCTTTCTGGTTTTCTTCCAGATTTTTCCGCATCTCCTCAAAGGACCCACAAAGTCTCCCCATCTCGTCTCTGCTCTCATAGGAAATGGTAAAGTCCAGTTCTTTCTGCCGGATCTTATCCACCGCATCTTCCAGAATGCCAAAAGGGCGCTTCAGCCGCTTCCGGTAGAATAACGCCCCAAAAACCAGCGAGGACACTGTCGCATACAGATACGGGCACCAGTACATGACCTGCTCCAGCAAAAGCTGTACCTTCCTGTCCCGGTCCGTAAGCCCGGCATGGTTTTTTTCATAAATCCGGTACATTCCTTCCGTTGTATAGACGATAACCGGAGCCGTATCCTGTCTCTCTATGAGAATATCCGTCCATTTCTCACAGATCCGCATGGTCGCGCCGCTTAAGATGAGCGCTGTAAGAGCTGCCAGAAGAAGATAGGCAAGGAGCGCCTTTTTTACCGGAAGATTGCGGATCACAATACGGATTTTTTCCATCTTTTCCTCTACCCAATCCATTTATATCCCACTCCCCACACCGTCTCGATATATTCCTTTGATGTCTTCTGGGCGATCTTGCCCCTAAGTCTCCGGATATGCTCCATGACAATGCTGCTGTCGCCACTTCCGTCAATGCCCCGGACCGCCTCGTAAATCTGCTCCTTGCTGAACACCTGCCTTGGGTGCATGGACAAAAAGGCAAGAATGTCGAATTCCGTCCTGGTCAGATGGATCTCTTCCCCATCATACCGGACACTCCGCTCATCGTACCGGATCCCAAGTCCCTGGACCGTCTCTTCCTGTTCTTTTCTTGTTCTCTTTTCTCTTCTCAGATGCGCCATCACCCGTGCTCCCAGCTCATCAATAGAAAACGGTTTCGTGATATAGTCATCTCCTCCGGAAAGTAGCCCGTTGATCCGGTCCTGCTCCTCGATCTTGGCAGTCAGAAAGACAATCGGACAGGAGACCTCCTCCCGGATTTTCTGACATACGGTCATCCCGTCCAGATCCGGCAGATTGATATCCAGAAGGATCAGATCTGGCTGCTCTTCTGCGGCCGCCACCGCTGTCCTTCCGTCTTCGGCTGTTCTTATTTCATAGCCAAGCATCTCAAAATAATCCTTCAAAAGCATCCGGATTCCCGGTTCATCATCTACTATTAATATCCGTTCCATCTTTTTTCCCCTTTTTTCTGTGATGTCATACAAATCGTATTATACGCTATCTTTTCCTATTTTTTCTCTATTTTTCCTGCCAGGTGCAAAACGGGTACCGGATTTGGATCCTCCCCACTTCAGGGCTTGTGTATCCGGGAAAAGATGCTATAATGGAATATAGGAAAATTTTACAGATAAAGGAGAGGAATTCCAATGAAAGCTTATGAAAGATTACTAAAATATGTCGTTGTCAGAACGCCAAGCGACGAGAACAGCGAGACCGTTCCGTCCTCCAGATGCCAGTTTGATCTTGCCAATATTCTGGTAGAAGAATTAAAGGAACTCGGCGTGGAAGCTCATGTGGACGAGCACTGCTATGTATATGGAAAGATTCCGGCAACACCGGGCTACGAAAACTGCCCGAAGATGGGATTCATCGCACACATGGACACGGTATCCGATTTCTGCGATCACGACATCGTGCCGGTGATTCATGAAAACTATGACGGAGGAGATGTTGTCTTGGGAGACAGCGGACGGGTTCTGGAAGTCAGCGCTTTCCCGCACCTTCCGGAATTAAAGGGCCGCACCCTGATCACAACCGACGGCACGACCGTTCTCGGCGCAGATGACAAGGCCGGAATTGCCGAGATCATGACCATGATCGAACGCATCAAGGAAGAAAACATTCCTCACGGACCGATCCGGGTTGCCTTTACACCGGATGAAGAAATCGGTACCGGAACCGCATGCTTCAATGTAGAAGAGTTTGACGCAGATTACGGCTACACACTGGATGGCGACACGGAAGGTGAAATCCAGTACGAAAACTTCAATGCCTGCAAGGCAGACTTTGAGATCACCGGATTTGCAGTACATCCTGGCTCCAGCAAAGACACCATGATCAATGCAAGCCTGGTTGCCATGGAAATCAACAATATGCTTCCTGGCTGCGAGACACCGCGCGGTACCGAAGGATACGAAGGATTCTATCATCTTGTATCCATGAGCGGAGATGTTGGAAAGGCAGAGCTCCACTACTTCTTAAGAGACCATGATGCAAATATGTTTGAGGCCCGCCAGAAGACTCTGCGTCTGATCGAAAAGGATCTCAACGAAAAATGGGGGGAAGGAACGGTCAAACTGACGATCACACAGCAGTACAAGAACATGTCCACCATCATCAAAGACTGCATGCATCTGATCGAAAACGCCAAGACAGCATGCGAACGCGCAAACGTTCCGGCACAGATTCTTCCGATCCGCGGCGGCACAGACGGATGCCAGTTAAGTTTCAAGGGACTTCCTTGTCCAAACCTCGGCACCGGCGGACACGCATACCACGGACCATATGAGCACATCACAGTGGAAGGTATGGATCTTGCAACCGATGTAGTAATCGAAATCGTAAAGCTTTACGCAGAACAGAAATAAAAACAGATAATCAAAAACTCCAGCCTGTCAGAGGGCTGGAGTTTTTTTGAACAATCCTGTATGCTGTTATGTATGCTCCGGGGATCCGCCTTAGTGGGCCTTGAATCCCTCTCCTACAACCTCATTGGACTCTACGATAATGATGAAAGCCTTCGGGTCAATCTCTTTTACGACTCTGCGGATGCCGTACATTTCTTTGTTGTTGCACGCACAGAGTACCACATCCCGGTTGATATGAGAATAGCTTCCCTCTGCTTTCAGGAACGTGCATCCTCTTCCCACTTCCTGATCAATCCGCGCCGCAACTTCCACCGGGAAGTCTGTCACAATCAGCGTCATCTTACCAGAATCAATTCCATACATCACCTTGTCCACAACCGCCGAAAGAATAAAGCTGATCATCATACCATAGATCAGACTGTCGATATCTTTTGAGACAAGAGCTGTACCAAGAAGAACAACGATGGCTTCCAGCGCAAAGGAAATGTTACCGATAGACAGATGCGGATTCAGAGCCTTGATGGAAAGCATGATGAAATCCGATCCGCCGGTGGATGTGTTTCTCATATAAATCATCGCATAGCCCAGTCCGGAAAAGACTCCCGTACAGATGGCTGCCAGCATCCGGTCTCCTGTGTAAACCGGGAACAGTGGAGCCACCACGTCCATGATAATCGATGTGATGATGATGGTACGGATCGAACGGATAAAGAAGTCCTTCCCCAGAATCCGGAAACAGGCAATCGCAACCGGAATATTCAGAAGCATTGCGACAGTACCGATCGGCAGGCCAAAGAGCTGATAGAATATCAGGGCGATTCCGTTAAATCCCACCATAGGGAACTTTGCCATGGCGGCAAAATTATAAGTTCCGATTGCGATCAGGATTCCCCCAATGATGTCAACCAGTATGTCAATTCCAAGTTTCTTCGTATCCAGCTTCTTCATGATACATTCTCCTTTCCTCCATTTTCCTCTCTTTTTTCCAAAAAAATAAACATCTGCAAACTATACCTGGTATAATCCGCACATGCTCTTCTTTTTTCAGTATACTATTTCCTCCGAAGCATTGTCAACCCCTTTCTTTACTTTTCCCGGCCTTCTGTCTATAATAGAAAACAGCAAACCAAAAAGGAGGACTGTACATGAAACTTGTATTTCTGGACGCCAAAACCATCGGATCTGACATCGATCTGTCCGCCTTTGAAGACTTCGGCGACGTTGTCTACTATGATTTTACTACACCGGCGGAGGCCTCTGCGCGTACGCGTGATGCGGATATCCTGATTGTCAATAAAACTCCGATCAACGAGGAGACCATAGGAGAGGCCTCCCATCTGAAGCTTGTCTGCGTCACCGCCACCGGAACCAACAACCTGGACAAGGATTATCTGGCAAATCGGGGCATTGCCTGGCGCAATGTTGCAGGATACTCCACCGAATCCGTGGCCCAGCATACCTTTTCCATGCTCTTTTATCTGCTGGAGAAGATGCGCTACTACGATGACTATGTCAAGGAAGGCCGGTATATCAATGACCGGATCTTCACCCACTTTGCGGAGCACTTCCACGAGCTTGCCTCCATGCGCGTTGGGATCATCGGTCTTGGCAATATCGGGCGCAGAGTTGCCGATATCGCCTCCTGCTTCGGTGCGGACGTGGTCTATTACTCTGCTTCCGGGAGCCCGGAGCAGAAGGGCTATCATCAGGTAGACTTTGACACCCTGCTGTCCACCTCCGACATCATCTCCATCCATGCGCCGCTGACCGAAAAGACCGAAGGTCTCATAGACAAAACCGCTCTCAGGAAGATGAAGTCGTCCGCCATTCTGTTGAATCTTGGCCGGGGTCCCATTGTCGTGGAGCAGGATCTTGCGGACGCATTAAAAGAGGGGATCATCGCTGCCGCCGGTCTGGACGTGCTCGCCCAGGAACCAATGGCGCCTGACAATCCCCTCTTTGAAATCAAAGACAGCAGAAAGCTCCTGATCACTCCTCATGTGGCATGGGCTGCGGTGGAATCCCGCACCCGTCTGATGGAGATTATTTATGGCCAGATAAAAGCGTTTTTCCCTGCTTCTTCATACTCTTCCACACAGATCTGACGGTCATGGCAGCTGCCAGCGCGGCTGCCCCTGCCATCAGGCAGAAGTCTCCGATGTTGAATGTGATCTTCCGAATCTGCGGCTCCGGCACGCCAAAGCCGATGTAGTCCACCACATATCCTCTCCGGAACCGGTCATACAGATTGCTGACCGCACCGGAGAGCATCAGAGACACCGCCGCAAATTTCCATGTTCCCTTCTTTGAAAACAGAAGCTTGATATAATAGCCAAGCAGCAGAATGCCTGCTGCAAGGGAACCGCCTTTTACAATCCGATCCTCGCCGCTTAGCATATTCAGCGCAAATCCATGGTTGTGTACCTTCCGGATCCGGATCTTCCCGCCCAGAAGCTCCTGCTCCTTGACTCCATCCGGCTTCTTCTCCGTCCGGTATTTGCAGAACAGGTCCACGCCCAGCAGCGCTCCGCAAATGACTGTGATCCATTTTTTCATTCGTCTATTCTCCTTTGATCCTGTCAATCTCCTTTTTCAGATCCTCGATCTTCTCCTGTCTCTTTTCGATTGCCTCGCAGAACTCAATGCATGACTCATCCGCCACCTCGTTCTCCTGGAACTTCTCGTAGATGGATTTCCCGATATCAATGTAGTCCCGCTCATTGGCACGTTCCAGAGAACGGATCTGGCTTCTGAGCTTTTCTGTATCCAGGATCTCGTTCGTCTTTTTTCCTACCAGATCGGCTGTCTCTGAAATCTTTTTTCCAAGTTCGCTAAAAAAATCATCCATTGTTTCTTCCTCCTTTATAACTGCCGGATTTCTTCAAATGTATGGTACAGATCCATCGTACCATATCCCCACTGCCGGTTCGGATATTCGATTCCATCTCTTCTTCTCGTCCCCAGAATCAGAATATTTCTCACCTGCGCCGAGGACGCCTGGGAATTCTGATCCTGGATAATCCACTGGAGAAGAAGTGCCGCGCTTCCTGCGGCAATGGCGCTTCCCGCACTGGAACCGGATCTCTGTGTAAAACCGCCTCCTGGGACGGCTCCTGTCACATTGACGCCCGGAACAGCAAATTCCGGCTTGATCATCCTGTTTCTAGTATAGCCCCTGCCGGACTGAACCGCAACCGAATTTTCCTCCCAGTTATAAAAGGAAGCCGTAATCGCAGAAGGTGTGCTTCCCGGCTCCAGAATGGTTTCATCCGGGCTTGGGCGCAGGAAATACACCTCCCCCGTCAGAAATTCCGACACCGGAAGCCAGATATGAAATGTTCCCTCAATACTTTGCAACGGTTCCAGTCCGATCTTCCAGATCCCTTCTGCCGGATTCAGAAATCTCAGAATAATCAGCTCCGAATTGGTCCGCTCCACCAAAAGGCGATAATCGATGACAACGGTCGTCTGTTCCAGCAGAAACCGGTATTCATTCCTGCTGTTCTGCCTAATGGGTATTTTCTGGATCTGTTCCCCGGAGGGGGAATACAAAGAAACCGCCATCACATCCGGAATGTCTGTCCAGATTTCCGCCTGAAATCCCCGCACTCCGGGTCCTACGCGGAGTTCCACCAGTTCCCGCTCTTCCTGTACCCGCGTCTCTCCCTGATAATGATGGCGCTTATCCGCCTCATTTCCGGTCCCGGTTACGACCACCCGGTTCTTCTGGTCGGCAAAGATTTCCAGTTCCCCACAGACCGGCGCCGTCCCATTATGCCCGCCAAGGCTGCA
>CAJFMZ010000013.1 GCA_904393575.1 uncultured Sellimonas sp.
GTGGCACAGGCTGAAAGACGGCTACCCGGCCGTCCTCCTCACCCCGCAGGAGGCGAAGAAGCTCGCGGAGGAGATCATCGGGATCTGCGAAGTGAATTTTGGGATGGAGGGATAGCGTGAACACCGATGCTATGTTTTCCAGCGCAAGCGACTTGTGGGAAACGCCGCAGGAGTTTTTCAACGCATTGGATGCAGAATTCCATTTTAACCTGGATGTGTGCGCTCTGCCGGAGAACGCCAAATGCGCAGCGTATTACACGCCGGAAATGGACGGGCTTTCGAGACCCTGGCATGGACGATGCTGGTGCAATCCGCCGTATGGCCGGGAGATCGGGAAGTGGGTTCAAAAAGCAGCCGGAAGCGCAGAAAATGGCGCGCTGGTCGTCATGCTGCTTCCGGCGCGCACGGATACGCGGTGGTTTCATGAATACATATATGGCAAGGCGGAAGTCCGGTTTTTGCGCGGAAGATTAAAATTTGGCGGAGCAAAAAACAGCGCGCCGTTCCCGTCGATGGTGGTCGTTTTCAGGCCGAGGGAGGGATCCGTGTGAAGCGCATCGGAGAGATGATCCGGGATGCTGTAGAACGGGGTGGCCGAAATTTTATCATCGGAATCGGAGGAAGCGCAACGACAGATGGCGGAACCGGAATGTTAAAGGCTCTTGGATGCCGGTTTTACGATGAGAAGGGAGATACGATCGCGGAAGGGATCGAGGAGCTGGACAAAATTGCGCAGATTGATCAGACGGGTATGATGTCGGAGCTTTCCGAATGTCGGTTTCAAATTGCCTGCGATGTGACAAACCCATTGTGCGGAGAACAGGGGGCCGTGTATGTTTATGGACCTCAAAAAGGAGTAAAGGAAGCAGAAAAGGAAGAACTGGATGCAAAAATGAGGCATTTTGCCCGGCAAACCCAGGAAGTTTTGAAAAAAGATTACTGTGACGTGCCGGGAGCCGGGGCGGCCGGAGGACTTGGTTTTGCATTTGTCAGTTATGTTCCGAATGTAACGATGAAGTCCGGAATTGAGATTATTATCGATGCAGTGGGGCTTGAGCAGGAGATTCGGGATGCGGATATCGTTATTACAGGGGAAGGACGGATTGACGGGCAGACTGCTATGGGAAAACTTCCGGCTGGAATTGCCGGGATTGCAAAAAAATACGGAAAGCCGGTGATTGCTTTTGCAGGAAGCGTATCGGAAGATGCAGGGGACTGCAACCGGGCTGGAATCGATGCATTTTTCCCGATTATAAGAGGAATCACGACACTTGAGAAGGCCATGAGGCCAGAAGAAGCGGAAAAGAATCTGACATCCAGCACAGAGCAGGTATTTCGGCTCTTGAAAATGATATGGCAACCGAAGAATGGAGAATAGAAGAATGGGGCGGGGAAAAGCGTGATGGATGTGACGGTCAGTTCACTTCGGTGGCAGAATGGAGAACCGGAAGTCTGGTATACACATGATTTTGAAGCCACTGACTGGGAATTCACAGAAAAAGGATATTTTTTTCTGGAGGAAGCCCGGCCTGCAGGATACGATGGAGCTCCGGGCCAGAAGGCCTTCCGGATCCGTCCACTGGATGCAGACTGTAGACAAGCATACGAAAAGTATTTGTCGATGATTGGATATGAGCGGAATAACATGCTGATTACTGACTGGAGCGAGGAAAATTACGGAGATCTGGAGTTTTACGATCTGTTTGAACGGCTGTATCAGGCGCAGTACGGAAGCATGAATCCCTATGAGGCCCATGAAGGAGCCCGGTATGAGGTCCCGCAGGAACTCGTAGAGAATGTGCTGTGTGCCAGGTTTCGGATTGACATCCAGACACTACGGCAGAGGATGACTTACCATGCTGCTGGCAGGACTTATGAGTACCGGCCAAGAGGACTTCGTGACGGAGGGGCGCCGTACGGTCCGGTTCCGGAGGTGACGGCCTGTGAGTGGCAGAAAGATGGGACACTCTGCCTGACGGTAGATGCCGTATGGCCCAGGGAATGGATGGACCGGGCCCTTCAAAGCCGTCTGGTAGTAAGGCCGCTGGAGAACGGAAGTTTCCAGTATGTATCCAACCAGGTGGTATATCGGGATGCCCGTATGACCTGGTCCTGGTATGAGCCGAGATTTACAGAGGAGGAGTGGGAACAATACTATGGAACCGAAGGGAAATAAGACAAAAAAATGTGCGGTATCCGGGATGCTACTGATACTGATTCTGGCAGCCGTTTTCCTGATGTGGAACAAAGAGAAAAAGGATCTGGATCTTCCAAAGAAGGAGCAAAATCAGACAGGTCTTACAGAGAAACAGCAGGAGAACGGGTATGTACTTCCGGTAGAGGAAAAGAAGAGACAACAAGCGGAGGAAGAGATCAAAGAAGCCATGGAGGAGGCTGAAAAGATTGTACAACAGGCGAAACAGAACCATACAAACGGAGATGTGATTCCGGAAACAGACCGGCTTCAGATCAAAGAAATATTGAAAAGAAACGGGAAAACGGTTACGGGAGCGGAGCCGTATGCGGTGATGGAGAATTATGAAGAGATGGACCGGTTTCTTCAGAACTGTCAAAAGGGAAAAGCCGGGACCACAGTATTGTACTATGTAAAAGCGGGTGGGGGACTCAACCGGATGGAGTATGAATTTGACGGGACCAATCTGTTTGTGCTGGAAACGATTGCCGAATGGAACGAGGAGGGGGAAGCGGTACTGACCGGCACGACCCGTACCAGGGCCAGAAACTGGATGTATACGGAGAAGGGCTGGTTTGGCTATGAGCTTTGCGCACCGCAGCCTCCGGAGGTAAGTGAAGTAGTGGATGCCAGTACCATGTTCCGGGTGCGGCCGCTGGACGAGACATGCCGGGAGCTTTCCAGAAAATGTGTTCTGGTTCCTGGATACCAGGGAAATAACCTGCTTTGTTCTGACTGGGATGAAGATCATCTTTCCGATCTGGACTATAATGGACTGTTCGAATCTCTGTATGAGATGAAGTACGGTGAGATCATGGACGGGGATGCTTATGCAGAAGGCATACCCCAGGAGGAGTTTGAAACTCTGATGATGGAGTATCTTCCGGTGACCAGGGAAGAGTTAAGGACCTGGGCTGAGTACGACCGGGAAACAGGGACGTATCTTTGGGTCCGGCTGGGGACGGGAAATTATTCTCCTACGGTATTTGGCACCTCCCTGCCGGAAGTGACGGCAGTGGAAGAGCAGGGGGACGAAACAGTGGTTCTGACCGTGGAGGCGGTATGCACAGCTGCCTGTAATGACCAGATTCTGACTCACAAACTGACGGTGCGTTTTCGGGATGACGGAACGTTCCAGTATCTGGGCAATGAAATCGGTCAGGAGGATCTGGCGAAAATCCCACAATATCAGTACCGGTTTGGAAGGCAGTGGAATCAGGAAGGATCGGAGTAAATTCCTGCTTCTGATAAAATGGAGAGCGTAATCGCTACCGCTTTGCTTCCGGAAGCGCCTTCACCTTGAAGATTGGCTGCAAAAAAGTACGGATGGCCATATGCTGATTCCACGAATCCTACAAACCAGCCGTTCCTGTTACGACCGTTGACTTGCCCGGTGCCTGTTTTTCCATAAAGCGAGGAGCCGGAGGATGAGGAGAGAAGCATGGCATCTTTTACAGCCTGGATGCAGGACGGATCCAATCCCCATTTATTTTGATAGAAAGAAACGAGCAGTTCCACCTGTTCTACAGGGGAGATTTTCAGGGAAGATTCCATCCAGTAGGAAGATAGATCCCCGCCAGCATCTTCATTTCCGTAACCGATTCTGTGCAGGAAAGAGCGGATCTGTGTACGGCCCATGCGGGCATCCAGCTCCTGAAAATACCAGTTGACAGAAGCAGACATGGCGCTGGAAAGAGTCTGGTCCTGATTCCATTCTTCAAAGGGATAAGTCTCGCCTGACCAGGAAAGCGCGGATTCCTCCGGGGTAATGATGCCGGAATCCAGTGCGGACAATGCGCAGTAGATCTTGTAAGTCGAATCCGGAGAAATCCGGGTGCGGGCAAGGTTTTCATTAAACAGTCTCCATTGTCCGCTTTCCGGGTCATACAGAACAAAGCTTCCTCTGGTTCCCTGAAAATAGGAGGACCATTCAGAACCAGAGGAAAACGCGCTGTTTTCGGCGTGTTCCGGCTGCTGGCCTGAGGCGGCAGACAGTACCGGAGCAGAAGAAAAAAGGAGGAGGGATGCAGCCAAAAAAGCGCAAAACCCCTTTCTGCGGCTCCGGGCAGATGGCCTCTGATAGGAAGCAATCAGAAAGATCCGGTTTCGAAGCTGGCTCCTGTTTCCGGACAGACTGGCTGTGAAAGGGGATGTCTGAAAGGAAGTCTGGCCGGCAAACCGGATCAGCACATGTCCATAGTTGGGATAGGCGGATGCCGGAAGGACAGACAGGACAGCTTCGTCACAGGAGAGTTCCCGGTCGGAGCGCATGGCGCCCAGAGCTGCCCGGACGAGAGGATGAAACCAGTACAGGACACTGGAAAGGTTCATGAGCCATCCGATCAGAGGATCCCGGTGGCGGAAATGAGTCAGCTCATGAAGAAAAATATAGCGCAGGTCTTCCTCCTGATAATCAGATACCAGGTGAATCGGCAGATATACTTTTGGAAAAAAGACGCCGGACATAACCGGAGATTTCAAAAATGCGGTACTGTATACGGGAATGCGGCGCCGGATGTTCAGCTCCTTTAGACAGGATGCGTAGAGCCTCTTTGCCTCTGGATGCTGGAGGGGAAGAGCAGAGTGCCTCAGCCTGCGCATGCAGAGGGCGGATCGTACCAGAAAGAAGAGCATCAAAAGAACACCTGCAGCCCAGAGTAAAAAGAGAAGACTCCACAGACCGGCAGGTGTCCGGCGGCTGACAGAGACAGCAAAATCCTTCATCCAGACAGCCCCATCCGGGAGGGAGGAAGACAAGGATGCTTCTGAAGAAGGAGTCGGAGAGACCGGAGAAGACGTACCAGGAAGAAATTCCGCCAGAGAAAACGCAGGTCCGGAAAAAGAAAACCTTGGCAGAAAGGGGATGGAAAGAAGCAAAAACAGCACCAGCCAGAGCCTGTACTGATTCTGCGCGCCCAGCACCTTCCCCAGGAGTTTCCGTATGGCGAAGAAAACAAGGATGATTCCTCCGAGCAGAAGACTGCCGGACAGAAACCGGATCATAAACAGTTCCACAATCACCGTCCTCCTTTTTTGGCGGAATGGGACAGGAGATCTCTTAACTCCTGAAGCTCTTTTTCTGACAGGCGGTCTTCTTCCAGAAACGAAGAGACCATGGCAGTCAGGTCACCATGATAAAACCGGTCCAGAAAGGAGGAACTCTGTTGATCAAGGTATTCCCTTTCTCCCACCAGAGGCGTATAGACAAATACACGGCCTTGTTTTTCATAGGCCAAAGCGCCCTTGTTGACCAGACGCTTGATCAGAGTCTGGATCGTTTTGGGACTCCAGGAAGTAGAACGCTCCAATCGCTCGGTAATCTCATTCGTATTGATCGGGGCGAGCTTCCACACGACCTTCATAACTTCGAACTCCGCTTCGGAAATCTGCGGCAGACGTTTCATAACTGCATCCTCCTTTATCCTACATCTGTAATATTTATTTCATTATAAAAAAAATGCCTGATGCTGTCAAACAAAAAGGACAGCATCAGGCAGAGTACTTAGCTTTGAGTCTGTTCCCCGGTGGAAGAAAAGGACTCCCTTAGAACAGAGATGAATTTTGCCACCGGTTTGGAAAAGACCTGATATTTTTTCCAGATGACAGACATTTCCGTTTCCAGAGGAGGATCGAGCGGGCGAAAACACAGAGAACTGTCTCCGGTGGTATTGATCAGTTTATCAAAACCCAGCGCATATCCCATCCCCTCATCCACAAGCAGGGATGCATTGTAAATCAGATTGTAGGTTGCGGTAATATGGAGCTTTTCAGGATCCCGCTTCAACCATTGAAGGATCTGGCCTCCCGCAGATTCCTGCTGGGATACGATTAACGGCTCATTCCACAGATCATGCCTGGTGATGGCTGATTTTTGAGCAAGCGGAGAATCTTTACGCATCAGAACACCCCAGGTATCATTGACCGGAACTTTCAGCGCATGATACTTTGTCATATCTACAGGACCAAATACAATTCCAAAATCGATCAGCCCTTTATCCAGCGATTCCCGGACAAACACCGCATTCCCGCTGGAAATATGAAACTGAATACCCGGATACTGTGTCTGCAGCTGCTTTGCCGCACGGGCAATCAGGCGGATGCCGTCCGTCTCGCCGGCTCCGATATAAATATCACCGATCAACACATCATCCGAGGCAGAGATTTCTGTTTCCGTCTTTTTGACAAGATCCAGAATTTCCTCCGCACGCTTTCGGAGAATCATACCCTCCTCGGTCAGCGTAATCCGGCGGGCCCCCTTCCCACCACGGATAAACAACTGCTTCCCAAGCTCTTTTTCCAGATTTTTGATCTGGGTAGAAAGCGTAGGCTGTGAAAGATGCAGGGATTCAGCAGCATGAACAATACTCTGCTCCCTGGCAATTGCAAGAAAATATTGAAGTACACGAAGTTCCATAAAAGGTTCCCTCCATCCAAACTGTAATAACGTTCCTGATTCTAAGAAAATTTGCAGACTTCTCTGTAAGAATACTATACTCCGCATCTAAATAGGTTTCAATTATAAAAACAGATAAATTATAAATATTTGCTATTTCAACTTTTCGTTCCTATACTAGAAGAGAAATGAAAAGGAATGATGGAGAAAAATGCGGAGGTGAAGCTGTAACATGGAAAATCCAAAGGAAGAAGTCATTCAGAATCTGAAAGATGCAGGATGCAGCAAAGAAACAATACAGAAATTCCTTTGCTGCTGCGAATCAAAAGAAAAAGAAGCACAGGTAGAGGTGCTGGAACATCACAGAAAAAAACTGCTGAGAAAAATCCACACGGAAGAACGGCAGATTTCCTGCCTGGATTACCTGATCTATCAGATCCAGAAAGAAGAACAGCAGACCTCCTGACACTCCGGAGAACATAAAACGGCCGCAAAGACCGGTGGACAACAAGAAAACGATTCAATCAGGAGGGAAAACAATATGGAATTAAAAGAATTTTTAGATCATCTCAATCAGGGCCTCCCGGTAAAAAAAGACTCCGAAATGCAGCAGTATATGACCCAAATGGCCTTCGAGGCAATGCAGATTACATGCGAACTCAATCAGTCTTACCATACACCAGAAGAAATCCGGCATCTCTTCTTTCAACTCACAGGACAGGAAGAAGAAGAAACATTCAGCATGTTCCCACCGTTCACTACCGACTTTGGCAAAAATATTCATGTGGGGAAACATGTATTTATCAATTCCGGATGCAGATTTCAGGACCAGGGAGGCATAACACTGGGCGACGGGACACTGGTAGGACATAACGTTGTACTTGCAACATTGAATCACGGATTCGAACCAGAAGACAGACCCACTCTCTATCCAAAACCAATCACAATCGGGAAAAAAGTCTGGATTGGAGCAAACGCAACCATCCTCCCAGGAGTCACAATCGGAGATAACGCCATCATAGCTGCAGGAGCTGTCGTCACCAAAGACATACCGGAAAACGCCATCGCAGGCGGAGTACCGGCCAAAATCATCGGGGACGTGTACCAACGCACAGGTACACGACGTAAATGATCAAAAAAAGCCCGAAACCCGCATAAAATAAGGGGAAAATCAAATTGTCAGATTTTTTTCATTGGGGACAGGTTCCGATGCACAGGTACACGTCCCCCAAATTTGCAGGAAAATAGAAATAAGGTAGGAGGAGTTAGGATATGGTAGATCGAAAGGAAGTAAAGCAGGCATATTTGACAGGTGAAAGGCCGTTGTTTCAGGCGGAGCATATGGATGTGTATGATACGATTTTTGCGGATGGAGAGTCTCCGTTAAAGGAGAGTAGTGATATCCGGCTGTTTGGCAGTATGTTTAAATGGAAATATCCGCTTTGGTACTGTAGAAAAATTTATGCCGAGGATTGTACCTGGTTTGAGATGGCAAGGGCGGGTGTCTGGTATACGGATGATATTACAGTGAAAAATGCGGTGATTGAGGCGCCGAAGAATTTTCGTCGTTGTCACGGGGTCAATCTGGATCATGTTACATTTCCGAATGCATCGGAGACGCTTTGGAGCTGTAGTGATGTGACCATGGAGCATGTGACGGCGAAGGGGGATTATTTTGCAATGAACAGTGGAAATCTGAAGCTTTCTGATTTTCAGCTGATCGGCAACTATTCTTTTGACGGGGTAAAAAATATGGAGATTCATAATGCGAAGATGCTGTCCAAGGATGCATTCTGGAACAGTGAAAATGTCACAGTCTATGATTCCTTTCTTTCCGGGGAGTATCTGGGATGGAATGCAAAAAACCTGACTTTGATCAACTGTACGATTGAGAGTCTCCAGGGAATGTGCTATATTGACAATCTGGTTATGAAAAACTGCCGTCTGATCAATACGACACTTGCCTTTGAATATTCATCGGTTGACGCGGAGATTCATGGTAAAGTGGACAGTATTTTGAACCCTTCACAGGGAACCATCTGTGCGGATGAAATCGGAGAGCTCATTATCGAAAAAGATCGTGTAGATCCGGAAAAGACAACAATCCGCTGTACGGCTATCGATGATAGAAAAGATCGGTTCTGTGCTTAGAAATCAGGGGTGAAAGATGAGAAGCAGCATATGGAAGAAGGCAATCCTGACCGCGGCGCTTGGAATTCTTCTGACGGCCGCAGGGTGCGGAAACAGAGAGAGAGGCCCAAAGGAAGCGGACAATGGGAAAGAGACGGAAAGTCTGCAGGAAACAAAGAAAAGGGAGGAAGAGACGATGAGCAGTATTACGATTACGATCGGAGAGCAGCAGTTTGTGGCCGGGTTATCGGATACCGAAGCGGCACGGGAGTTCGCAGCACGTCTGCCGCTGACCCTTTCGATGAGTGAATTAAACGGAAATGAAAAATATTATTATTTTGACGAGAGCCTGCCATCGGACGCAAAGCGGCCGGATCAGATCCGGGAAGGGGATCTGATGCTTTATGGATCGGACTGTCTGGTACTTTTTTATGAAACATTTTCCACATCTTACCGCTATACACCGATTGGACAGATCAGTGATCCTCAGGGACTTAAAGAGGCGCTTGGAAATGGACAGGCAGAGGTGTCATTTGCGGTACAGCAGTAGTCAGGGAGGAATCGAACATGAACTATGATTTTGATAAGCCGGTAAACAGAAGAAGGACCTTTTCTGTAAAATGGGATGTGAAAGAACAAGAGCTTCCGATGTGGGTGGCGGACATGGATTTTGAAACCGCGCCGGAAATTCAGGATGCCGTCCGCAGGCGGGCTGAACACGGAGCGTTTGGATATACTCTGATTCCGGATGAATGGTATGAGGCCATTCAGGAGTGGTGGGAAAAGAGGCACCATTTCCATTTGGAGAAGGAGTGGCTGATTTTCTGTACAGGTGTGGTTCCGGCCATCTCAAGTGCAGTGCGGAAGCTGACGACTCCGGCGGAAAAGGTGGTACTTTTGACGCCGGTTTACAATATCTTTTTCAACTCAGTAGTCAATAATGGAAGGTATGTGCTGGAGTGTCCGCTTTCCTATGACGGGGAGCAGTATGAAATCGATTTTCAGGCGCTGGAAGAGGCGCTTGCGGATCCGCAGACGACGATGCTGATCTTCTGCAATCCACACAATCCGGTTGGAAAAATCTGGTCGGCGGAGACGATGAAACGGGTGGGCGACCTGTGTCGGAAGTATCACGTTGTGGTGGTTTCTGATGAGATTCATTGTGAATTGACCGATCCGGGGAAGGAATACATTCCGTTTGCATCTGTGTCGGAAGCGTGCAGGGACAACAGTATCACCTGTATTGCACCGACAAAAACCTTTAATATGGCAGGACTCCAGACAGCGGCTGTCATCGTGCCGGACCCGTATCTGAGGCACAAGATCTGGCGGGCATTGAATACAGATGAGGCGGCGGAGCCGAATGTTTTTGCCATGACAGCGGCCATAGCGGCGTACCAAAAAGGGGGGCCATGGCTGGATGCACTGAGAAGCTATCTGTATGAAAACAAACAGACGGCTAGGACTTTTTTGGAAACACAGCTTCCGAAGCTTCACCTGGTGCCGTCGGAAGCAACGTATCTTCTTTGGATTGACTGTAAGGAACTTACGGAACATGCAAAAGAACTGGGCCGGTTCCTGCGGGAGAAAACCGGGTTGTATCTTTCGGAAGGAAGCCAGTACGGAAAGACAGGAGAAACCTTCCTTCGAATGAATATCGCATGTCGGCGTGCGGTGCTGGAAGATGGGCTGGAGCGTCTGAAACAGGGCGTGGAAGCGTATCAGAAAGCATTCCCAAGATAGCCGGAGTACCAGTTGGACTTGTACAGAAGTACAAAATTTTTGTCATATTGCACAGAAAAAGTGCTTGTTCATAGCGCTTTTTTTGCTGTTCTGGTAAACTGGTTTTATCAAAATCAGTAAAAGACAGCATGCATAACCACACGGGTTATGTCAAAGGAGGAAGACAATGAGCGAGGACAAAAACGTATTTTGCGGAACACTGGCAGGGGAAGTGTCCGCCGAACAAGATACTGACAGGAAAAATGTCGTGTATCTGTCCTTTCAGGAGGGAATCCGGGGAAAGGTGACCTTTCTGGAAGAAGAAATTTTCCGCTACGATGTAAGTGACAATGGAATGTTTCCGGAATATGCCAAGCCAAGAGATGAGGCTCACACAGCGAAAATCCAGCAGCGCCCGGATGAGTCGGACGCGTACGCAAAGCCGGAAGTCAAGCTGGAGGATACCGGGGAAATCATTACATTACATTGTGGCAGGACCAGAGTGCTCTTTGATAAGAAGACAGCGCAGATGTCCGTCTATGCCGGAGAGAAGAAAGTGATGGGGGAGGCAAAGCCTCTGGAATTTACTGAGGAAGAGACCGCTCAGACAGTGGTATGTCAGGAAGGGGAGCAGTTCTACGGCGGCGGAACGCAGAATGGACGTTTTGTACATACGGGGAAAAAGATTCAGATTGTCAATGAGAGTGCCTGGATGGACGGGGGCGTGGCCTCGCCGAATCCATTTTATTATACGACAGGCGGGTATGGCGTGCTGAGAAATACGTTTTCCGATGGGGTATATGATTTTGGAGAATCAGATCCATCCTTTGCCTGTGCCGCACACAAGGAGCATGGGTTCAGTGCCTACTATTTTGTGACAGAGAGAAACGGGGGACGGCAGATTGTCATGGATCTGCTTCGGGCCTACTATCATGTGACGGGAAATCCGCTGCTGCTGCCGGAATATGGTTTCTATGAGGGGCATCTGAACTGTTATAACCGGGATGCCTGGTCTGACGAGGCTGGGGACAAGGCGTGGAATGTCAAAGGGACCGCAGCATATACAAGTGATGGAGCCACCCATTATGAGAGTGGAATGGCAGCCGGATACCGGTTTACCAAAGGGCAGCATTCCGAGTCGTTAAACGGAGAGACGCCATCGGTGGCTGTGGAGAATTATCCGGAGGGTGTGGATGCGCCGTACGAGTATTCGGCAAGAGCCGTGATGGATCAGTACATCCAAAATGATATGCCTCTTGGGTATTTCCTGCCAAATGACGGGTATGGATCAGGATACGGCAAGAACGGCTACTATATGCAGGGCGGTGTTCTGGAGGACGGCAGCAGTTCTGAGGAGCGACTTGCCGCCGTGGATGCAAATGTAGAAAATCTGGCGCGCTTTACCGAGTATGCCAACGGAAAAGGTGTAGCGTCAGGACTCTGGACGGAGAGCAATTTAAGTCCGGATTCTGAGGAGAAGACCTACTGGCATCTGCTTCGTGATTTTCGAAAAGAAGTAGCCAGGGGTGGGGTTACCACTTTGAAAACAGACGTAGCCTGGGTGGGGCCAGGATATTCCTTCCAGTTAAACGGTGTGAAAACAGCGTATGATATTGTTACAACAGTAAGACAGTTTCGGCCGAATATTATTTCTTTGGACGGCTGGGCTGGATCTCAGCGGTTCAACAGTGTCTGGAGCGGCGACCAGACAGGAGGAAACTGGGAATATATCCGGTTCCACATTCCGACTTACATCGGAAGCTCTCTGAGTGGAAATCCGAATATCGGAAGCGATATGGATGGAATCTTCGGAGGGAAAGCCCTGATTGCGGCAAGAGACTACCAGTGGAAATCTTTCACGCCTCAGATGCTGAACATGGATGGATGGGGAAGCTACATGAAAGCGCCGTTTACCTTTGGAGATCCGTATACTGGAATCAACCGGATGTATATGAAGATGAAATCCAGACTGATGCCGTATATTTATACCTGTGCGGCAGCGGCGTCCAACCTGGATACGGGAAATCATGATACCGGTCTTCCGATGGTAAGGGCCATGTTTCTGGAATATCCGGAGGATGCGTACGCATACAGCCGGGCAATGCAGTATCAGTTCATGCTGGGACCAAGCATCCTGGTAGCTCCGGTTTATCAGAATGTGGCAGGCGACGAGATGGGAAATGACGTAAGAAACCACATTTATCTTCCGGATCCGGATCAGATCTGGGTGGACTATCTTACCGGAGAACAGTATCAGGGCGGACAGGTGCTCAATAACTTTGACGCACCGCTTTGGAAACTTCCTGTGTTTGTAAAGAAAGGTGCGATTCTGCCGATGTATGAGGCAAACAATACGCCAGATGCCATCCGCAGAAATCACCGGATCATTGAGGTGTGGCCGGCAGAGGAAACTTCCTTCACAGTATACGAGGATGATGGAAAGTATCTTTCCAATGCAGTGGAAGAGGAGGAATCCTATGGAATCATCGATCATATTTCTTATGGGGATCATGTAGCTGTCCGTTATACTGCGAAAGCAGAAGGAACGACAGCGGTTCTGACGGCGGAAATGGCTGAGGGATCTTACGATGGATATCTTTCAGAGCGGACTACGACCTGGATTGTCAATCTTTCTGCAAAACCGGAGGACATCCACGCAGAAATCAACGGCGAAGTACTGCAATCACGGGAGGCGGAGGACAAAGAGCGGTTTGAAAGCCAGTCTCCGAATCCAGGTGAAGTGCTGTATTTTTATGAGGAATCACCGGCACTTTGTACCTATGCATCTGCGGAAGAGACAGAAATTGCACAGATGACAGCAGAAGTGAGGACTACACCGAAACTTTACATCAAACTTCCGGCTGCGGATACCGCAAAGACCAGACAGAGCGTGGAAATCCGTGGATTTGCCTATGAGGCTGAGATGATGGCGGAGAGAAAGAACGAAGCGCTTCCGGTTCCGGAACTTGTGATTCCAGAAGAGGAGAAGACCTCTACCTCCGTATGGATTCACTGGAACAAGGTAGAAGGGGCAGCAGCCTATGAGATGTTGGTGGATGGACAGCTTTACGCAATGGGAGATGCCGACTCCTATCTGCATGATGATCTGGAGTATCATTCAGAACACTGCTATCAGATTCGTTCCAGAAATAAAGAGGGGTATTCTGAATGGAGCAGTGAGATCCGTACAATGACGCTGGCAGATCCATGGAGAAATGAAATCGGCGCGGCAGGAAAAGTTACCTTTGCAGGAAGCGATGAAGCAGGACCGATCAAATATGCAACGGATCACAGCTTCCGCGGGCTGTTTTTCTCGGCAGAGGACGTGGCAGGACAGAAGATTCCATTTATCTATGATTTCGGCGCTGCGTACGAGCTGGACAAATTTGAATACTATCCGCGTGACAGCTATGGAAGTGGTACGGTTCAGCGCATGAATGTTTACTCCAGTATGGACGGCAGACACTGGAAGCTGGAGTGGGACGGAACCCAGCATGATGCATGGACTTACAATACAGAGCTGGACGTAGAAGAAAATGTACAGACGATTCCGCTTGCAGGCGTGCTTGCCCGCTTTGTAAAGCTGGAAGTCGTAGAATCCACAAAAAATTATTTTGCGGCACACGAACTTCCGATCTACAAAAAGGATGGAAGCAGGCCGGTGGCAGTCGGAAGTACCAATAAAAATGAGGAAGTGGCTGAGGGCGATTATACGAATATGAAAAACTACCTGGGAACATCCATCAAGGACGGTTCCAACTTTGTAGATCAGATTCAGAAGCGGGGTGGAGATATCAACCAGAACGGAGTATATGATGTCTACGACTACGCATTTACGATGTTCAAGCTGGATGGAGGTACAAAGCAGACTGGAACGGCCTCCGGCACAATGCTTCTGGTACCGGAAAAGAAAGATGTAAAAGCAGGAGAAACCTTTACGGTCGCAGTGATGGCAGAAGATGTAGAAAATGTAAATGCGTTTGGAAAGGTGATCGATTACGATCCTGCCAGACTGGAATTTGTATCAGAAGGAAAGGAAGAAGCAGTTGCATCCATGGAAGATCTGACGGTCAATAAAGTATACGGAGACGGAACCGCATATGTGAACCTTGCTTTCGCAAACCGTGGCGACAAGCCGCTTTACAGCGGAAGCGGAAAGCTTGCGGTTATCACCATGAAGGCACTGACAGACTTACAGCCGGAGCAGGAACTGAACCTGGAAGATGTCCTTGTGATTGGACCGGATGTGATCCAGTAAACAGGCAGATAGACAGAAGCGGAGGTAAAAGAAAACCGCTGTACGTTGCAGGAACGAATCCTGCAACGTACAGCGGTTTATGTTATATGTAAGAAATTAACCTACAATACGCCATTTCTTTTCTACGGAGTTGAGAAGCTCGTGTCCGTCTTCTGTTACGAGAACAAGGTCTTCGATACGAACACCGTATTTACCTTCGATGTAGATACCTGGCTCGATAGAGAAGATCATACCTGGTTCAGCAACATTTTTGTTGATCGGGCTGACATCGCCGTATTCATGGTCTTCCTGTCCGATGAAGTGTCCAAGACGGATTTTCCAGTATTCGCTGTATCCTTTTTCATCGATGTAATCTCTTGCCTGAGCGTCGATGTCGCAGAAACGAACGCCTGGTTTGATTACGGATTCCGCTCTTAATACCGCTTCACGAACGATGTCGTGGATTTCTGTCTGCTCCGGATCAGCGGATTTGCAGTAGAATGTTCTTGTCATGTCAGAGCAGTATCCCTGCCATACACAACCCATATCGATCAGAACACATTCGCCGGCTTTCAGAGTACGTGTATCGCTTGGCTCATGATGCTGGTCCGCAGCATTTGGTCCAAAGCATACGATGGTATCAAAGCTTGTTCCGCTTGCACCTGCTTTGAGATATTCGGAATCGATGAAGTCGGCAACCTGCTTCTCGGGCATGCCTTCTTTGATATAATCTGCAACTTTTTCCATAACAGCATCATTGATTTCAGATGCTTTCTTCATGATTGCGATTTCTTCTTCGTTCTTTACTGCACGTACACCGTCTACGCAGTCAGATCCCCATACTGTTTTCAACTGAGGAAGTTTTTCCTGAAGCGGGATCAGGAAACGTGCCGGCCATGTCTTGTCGATACCAAGTGTCTGATCCGGATCAATGTTCTCTGCGATAATGGAGATCTGATCTTCCATATCAGAGAACCATACTTCTTCAAATCCGGTATCCTTTACAAAGTAAAGGTAGTTCAGAAGCATGGTATGCTTTCCACTCGTTCTGAGAATCAGGGCATATAATCTTTCCCCTGGATTTACCATGATTCCTGTCAGGAAACGGATGCTCAGCGGATCAGATACGATCAGCTGTGTCAGACCTTTCTCCTCCATTTTTTTCAATACTCGTGAAATTCTGTCATTCATTGGTAATATGCTCCTTTCGTATTGACTATCATACTCTGGGAATATTATAGCACAAAAGTGAGTAAACTCAATATATTTTTGTGCAAATTGTTTATACTTTGGTATGAAAAATTGTGATAACAAAAATAAAAAAATCTTAAGGAAAGATAAATTGTTTCTCCGGAACAGTTTCGTTATACTGTCACCAAAATATCGGGAATATGTTGTTGCAGTGGATATCCGGACCGGAAAAGAGCTCAGCAAAAAAGAAGGAAGTCTTCACCGGATGCCAAATGGAAGCTTCTGGCTTGTGTAGAAAAGTGCTTTTGAAAGGAGACAGCGGAATAGAGAAGGAATGATCCAGAATTATGCTGGCATAAATCATGCCTCCGCGCCGCTGCGGCTGTAAATGGGCCGGGTGGCACGGAGGCATTAGATCATTTCGATATAGAATGATAAGAGACTACAGCGTTTTTCCTGTCAGCATCTCATATCCCTGCAGATAGATGTCGATGGTCTTCTGAACCACATCTTCCGGCAGAGTCCAGTTATTGTCCGGATTTGCTTTGAGCCAGTCACGGGCAAACTGCTTGTCAAAGGACGGCTGGCCGTGTCCTGGTTCATATCCGTCAGCCGGCCAGAAACGGGAGCTGTCTGGTGTCAGCATTTCATCGCCAAGTACAATATTTCCATCCTCGTCCAGACCGAATTCAAACTTGGTATCCGCGATGATGATGCCGCGGGTCAAAGCGTAATCTGCGCACTTTTTGTAAAGAGCGATGGTATAGTCACGAAGCTTGGCAGCATATTCTTCGCCTTTTCCAGGGAAATATTTTTCCAGATGTGCAATACTCTGCTCGTAGGAAATATTTTCATCATGTTCGCCGATTTCTGCCTTGGTGGACGGTGTGTAGATTGGTTCCGGAAGTTTGTCGGACTCAACCAGTCCTTCCGGGAGCTTGATACCGCATACTGTGCCGTCTTTCTGATAACTTGCCCATCCGCTTCCTGTAATGTAACCACGGACAATACATTCGATCGGAAGCATGTTCAGCTTTTTGCACATCATGCTGTTGCCGTCGAACTGAGGCTGCTGGAAATATTCCGGCATATCTTTTACATCTGTGGAAATCATGTGGTTTGGAAGGATATCTTTTGTCATGTCAAACCAGAATTTGGACATCTGAGTCAGTACAGTGCCCTTCTTTGTGATCGTATTGTTTAAGATCACATCAAAACAGCTGATCCGGTCGGTAGCCACCATGATCAGGCTGTCACCGTTATCATAGATTTCACGTACTTTACCTTCTTTAATCGGTTTCATTTCACATACCTCGCTTCTTAAGATCTCATTATGTTTACTTCCATATAATAGGATAAGCAGAAATGGGAGAAAATGCAATCCTTTTCTTCGCATTTTTATTGAGTCTGTTTTATTGGACAGCATAAGAGCTAACATAGAAGCAGAAAAAAGCGAAGGGAGCGGAACAGTATGAAAGGATACATTACGGACAAAGGATATATGGGACTGGTGGAAGGACATTATATTCTCTTCGCCAGCGAAAGCGAGTACTATGATTATGTGGAGGAGTAGAGACAGGAAAGATTTATATAAGATTGAAAAAGCGGTGGCTGCGCAGGTGTGATATACTGGTACATATACAATAAGGCTGGAGGAAGATCAGAATGCCAAGAGGAGCAAATCAGAAGTTTAAATTGTATTACCTTGCGAAAATCATGCTGGAAAAGACGGACGAGGATCATTACCTTACCATGCCGCAGATCCTCAAGGAACTGGAGCGGTACGAAGTGACTGCTGAGCGGAAAAGCATCTATACAGATCTGAAAGATCTGGAGCGGCTGGGCATTGAAGTGGAAGGAGAGCCGGACGGAAGATCATACCGTTATCATGTTGTGGGAAGACAGTTTGAGCTTCCGGAGATGAAACTTCTCGTGGATGCCATTCAGTCTTCAAAATTTATTACGGCACGGAAATCCAGAGAGCTGATCAAAAAGCTGGAAAGTTTTGTGAGTGAATATGAGGCGAGAAAGCTTCAGCGCCAGGTCTATGTATCGGGAAGAATCAAGACGATGAATGAGAGCATTTACTACAATATAGACGCCATTTACAATGCGATTGCCGAGAACCGGAAGATCCGGTTTCATTATTATCAGTGGAATACAAAGAAAGAGATGGAACTGCGAAGAGGAGGGGAATACTATTGCGTCAGCCCATGGGCGCTTTCCTGGGATGCGGAAAATTATTATCTGATCGGGTATGACTCAGCAGCAGAAAAGATCAAACATTACCGGGTGGATAAGATGCTTCATATTCAGATGACAGAGGAAAAGAGAGAAGGCGGGGAAACGTATAAAAAGCTGGATATGGCGGTCTACTCCAAAAGAAGCTTCGGGATGTTTGGAGGAAAGGAAGAAAAGGTCAGGCTTCAGGTGCGCAGTGATCTTGCAGGAGTCATGATTGACCGATTCGGAAAAGAAATCATGATGATTTCCAAAGACAAAGAGAGCGTTACGGTTGTTGTTGATGTCAATGTGAGCAGTCAGTTTTTCGGCTGGATTTTCGCCCTTGGAGATGGGGTGAAGATTCTGGGGCCGGAGTGGGTGAAAGAGGAGATGAAGAAGGAAATATGGAAAGTGGCAGAGCGGTACGGCGGGAGCGAAGACCACGCTCAGACTACACAGGCATAAAAAAGTAGAGGCTGCGCAGCGCGCAGCCTCCGATCAGTCTCCGACTCCAAAGTCGGTGTTTTCATAAAGTACTTCCACGGATGGATCGTCTTCCAGATATCCGAATTCATCCAGAAACCATCGAACCAGTTCCTCGTCCCGTTTGACATCAGTTGTATTGTTTGTGAATACGTTGATGGTGCCGAGTTTGAAATACTGTTTTAAGAGAGCGATGTCGTTTCGGATCATCTCTTTTGTCTGGCCTTTGATTCCTACCATCAGGCATGGGGAGTCGAAGTAACGGCTCAGCTCTCCGGCATCCTGAAAGTCCGCATGTTTATTCAGATAATGCTCCCGGAAGTCGTAGTCAAAGGTCTCGGCGCCGGTCTTATAGACAATCGGGATGCCAAAGAATTCCCGCATCTCGTCCAGGCGGTTTCGGTAGATCCAGTGGGCTTCAAAAAAGAGCTTCTGGATATGTTTTTTCCGGACAATGGTCCGGATGTCCTCCAGTGTCTCTTTAGGAAGCTCAAAGCAGCTTCCGGAATTGATGACTTCCAGAACACCGAATTCTCCGGTGACATGGGAAAGTACCTCACGGTTCAGGGAAAGCATGCCTTCCTTGTCTCTGGAATTGTCATCGATGTAATCGCAGAACCGGCATTTGCCCCAGACGCATGGATAGGCCTTCAGGAGGACGATTTCCCGCTGATTTTTATTGGTAATCTTACTATAACGATCCATAATTTCTTTGTCCTTTCTTTAGTACTGCCAGCATGGAAGCGGGCAGGATGCCAAGTACCAGTACGGACAGGCAAAGCATGACAGCTCGGTCCAGATAATCGGTCAGAAGCTGTACACAGAAGACGCTTGCTGTCAGATTCAGCCCTGCATGGTGCAAAAGCTGTACGAGAATGGAAGACCCGGAGGAGGTGATTCCGCCGAACAGAAACGCGGTGATGGAAGCGGAAACAATCGTTCCGGGAACGGTCACTGCCGCGGCGTACAGCAAAATCCGGTATTTTCCTGTTTTGAAGGATTTCTCATAGAAGAGAAATCCGGCTGCAAGAGCGGTGACAAGCTGGACCGGGAGATAAAACAGAGAATAGATATCCGTGGTAAATCCGGTCAGAAGCCCGCTTAACAGGCCAGGGACCATTCCGTAAAATGGTCCGAACAGCATAGCCGACAAAAAAGTGCCCAGGGTGTCCAGGTACAGTGGGATCCGAAGCAGAAGCGCAATGTTTGCCCCGGCAATATTTAAAACCCCAGCCAGTGCAAGGAAGCACATCTGCATGACAGTCAGTCTTTTGGGAAATCTCATGCCGGCACCTCCTCCGTCAGAATCTGGGAAAAGATGTGACGGACCGCTGATTCGTCTCCACCAAGCACCTGGCAGCAGAACAAAAGCCAGAAGCGAAATGGATCCGTTTCGGTCAAAATGTAGCTGTTGTGGGGTTTCTTCCAGAAATCATAGGCATCCACCAGAGTCTGCCCATAGCTGATCCCTTCGGTTTCCACTGCGGTATAAGCATCAAAACCGCTGCAGAGGGAACGATCGGCAAAATAGGCGACGGCCAGAGGATCGTTGGTGACACATCCGATGATGCCCTCCTGCTGCCAGTGAAAGTCCAGATAAAACCGGGTGATGGCTTCAATCTTTCCGCCAAGAACCGGATGAATCCGTTTCATGTATTCAATCAGATTCGGAGTCAGGACAATTTTTCGGGTGACGTCAAGTCCGATCATATGAATTTGCTTTCCAGACAGCTCCGGCATGGAAGCGTACGCTTCGTATACTTTTGCCGCGGCATCCGGATCACACCAGTAATTATACTCAGCGACAGGGGAACAGTTCCCATGTGATTTGTAAGTCCCGCCCATGGAGACGAGTTCCTGGATCCGGGCAAATGCTTCCGGAGATCGTTCCAGAAGCCGGGCAAGGTTGGTCATCGGCCCAAGTGCAATGACAGAGAGCTCCTCCTCGGCGGACAGTCTGTCGGCAAGGAACGAGACGGCATCCTGTGAAGAGCAGGAAACAGACGGATCAGGGAATCCGGCTTCGCCAAGCCCGTCTTCACCGTGGGTGTCCATTGCATCCACGTAAGGTCGTACAAGGGGCCTTGCCTCGCCTGCATAGACAGGAATCTCTGTACGGTTCATAAGTTCAAGGATTTTCAGCGCGTTTTTCACGCCTTTTTCGACGGGAACATTCCCGCAGACGACTGTGATCCCGACAACGTCAAGTCCCGGAAGGGAAAGAGCCAGCATGAGAGCCAGTGCGTCATCGATTCCCGGATCGCAGTCCAGAATTACTTTTCTTGCATTCATTCTCCAATCTCCTTTGCGTTTGAATTTTGAGATACTTGGTTTTTTATACTGGGAAGTTCACGAACCAGTCCAGGCAAAATGCCCGATTGTATAAATGCAGAATCAAGTATAGCAGAAGAAAGCAGAAAATGGAAGAGCGGAAATGTGCAGTCTGTTCTGTTTAAAAGAGGAAATTAGTTGCCTATTTCCGTTGTGATGAATATAATAGAAAATAACGTTTCGATTGACCGTGATACAACAGGAGGAATGGATAGAATGTCATTTAATAAATTTATTACATGCGCGGAGGATCTGGTTACGACACATGAAGCTACAAGGGCCGGTTTTCTGGGCATTGCGCTGGAAAAGAACAGAGTCAGCGATCCGTTTGTAAAAACTGCCAGGGCGTTTAAGACCATGGTATCCGGACTGGAGAAACCGGAGGATCTGCTGACGGTTGAACGGATCAGGCCGTTTTTGATTGCGGCATCCGGTCTGTCGGACAAGTCGTTGAAATATCTGGACGAAGATGACAGGACGGCAGCGATTCAGGAGCTGATTGACAAGTTTCTGAAACCGTCAGAAGGAAATTTTATTGATGAAGTGATCTACCGGTATCTTTTGATAAAAGGAGACAGTGTGGGCGGCACCATGCGAAACCGTATCGGAGCACTGGGCGAAGAGAAATTGATCCGCGGCATTCTTTCCAGCCTGAGTGTGCAGGGAATCGAATATGACTGGTGCGGCGGCCCGCCGAATTATGAATGGCATCATCAGCCGGGAAACGATGCCGGACTGGAACGGTCCATTAAGGCACTGCACTGGAGGAATCACAGAGGGGAACGCATTCTGGCATTTAATATGACGATTCCCGTTGTTGGGAAAAATATAGACATCTGTCTGTTTGAAAGTGATATGGAAGGATACGAAAACGGAAAGATAAAAAACCATCCGGAGAAAGGTCTGATGTTTGGAGAACTGAAGGCAGGAATCGATCCGGCAGGGGCGGATGAACACTGGAAAACCGGAAACACCGCGCTGGAACGAATCCGGACAAGCTTTTCCAGAGAAGGTTATTTTGTCAAGACGGCCTTTGTAGGAGCGGCGATTGAGAAAAGCATGGCGAATGAAATTTACGGACAGCTGCAGGAGGGAACGCTGAGTAATGCGTCCAATCTGCATGATGAAGATCAGCTTAATGAATTCTGCAGTTGGACAGTTTCGCTATAAAGTCAGGAAAGAGGAAACAATGAGTCAGAATTATGAACAGTTATCTTTTATAGAGACATCTGAAGAAAGCACATCCAAAGAGTATCTGGTGGAGGACTTTTCGGCGGATGGATTCTGCGATGACTCCGAAAGAAAAAAACTGGAGAAAACCTATGCGGATGTCCTGGAAGTGACAGATCGTTTTAACCGACAAAGCGTCAGCTACCAGCTGAGCAAGCATGACATGCTTCACAGCTGGTTAAAATATAAAGAAGGATTTTCGGCAGAGCTGGTCAATCTGCTGCTGGATGAATTTGGAATCAAGGCCGGAGATACGATTCTGGATCCGTTTTTTGGATCCGGGACGACAGGATTAGTCTGCCATATGCGGGATATCAACAGCATCGGATATGATATCATGCCGGTGTCGACAGTAGCTGTACAGGCAAAGACAGCCGTCATGCGATATGATACTGGTGAACTGAAACGGATGGCGGCTGATATAGAGCGGCTTCGGGTCCCGAAAGATTATACAAGGCAGACGCCTGCGATTACGATTACAAAGGATGCGTATCCGATGGAAAACGCAAGATTTTTACAGTATCTTTCCGAGTGGCGGGATCAGGCAGTGTATTCGGATGAGGCGAAAAATCTGCTGACGCTCTGCATTATCAATTCCCTGGAACCGTGCAGCTATACGATCAAATCCGGACAGTATCTCGGATGGGATTCCAGATCCCCGAAGGTGGCAAGCGCAAACATCCGCAGAAAGGAAACTGGAAAGAAACCTCTCGCCAGGAAGATGGTACGGGAGATCATTGGCGATTCGAAAGAGACGATTCTGCAAGAACTGGAACATGTAATATCGGAAATTGATGTCATCCAAAAACAGGCAGGACCGGAAAAGAAAGCGCGGGTCTATTATCAGCAGGAGAGCGCATTAAAAAAGCTGCCTGTGATGGAGGAAAATTCCATAGACGGTGTGATCACTTCACCTCCCTACTGCAACCGGTACGACTATACAAGAACCTATGCGCTGGAGCTGGTGTACCTTGGATTAAATGAGGAAACCATCAAAGAGATGAGACAGAATCAGCTGTCGTGTACGGTGGAAAGCAGACCGAAAACAGAGCAGATGGAAGCATATTATCAAAAGATCGGAGCCGGGGAACGATTCCGGGAAATCTCCTCTGTGATCAGGGACAATGCCGTTCTGAAAGAAATTCTTACTGCCTTAAACGCAAGGAAGGAGCATGGAGATCTGAACAACAATGGAGTGATCCGTATGGTAGAAGGATATTTTACGGAGCTTGCATTTCTCTATGCGGAATTATACCGGGTATGTAAAAAAGGAGCACAAGTTGCGTTTGTCAATGATAATGTCCGCTATGGCGGGGAAGTGATCCCGGTGGACTTCCTGAGCTGCCTGTTTGCGGAGCAATTTGGATTTCACGTCAAAAAAGTGTATTGCCTCCAGCAGAAAAAAGGAAACAGCAGTCAGCAGATGGCAAAGTTTGGAAAAGTTCCACTGAGAAAGAGCATTACGATCTGGGAAAAGTAATAGAAACGAAAGATCCCTGCAGGAATCAGAATGTTAAGAGGATAAAATCCGTTTGATTCCTGCAGGGATTTATATTAAACTTTCTTGGAGGATTTTGTCTGTTTTTACGGCCAGATCGCTCTTGCGGATTTGGCGTCTACGACACGCTTCAGGGCAATCAGGTAAGCGCCCATGCGCAGGGTCGTGTGCTTTTCCTGCGTCAGATCCCAGACAGACTCGAAAGCAGCGTCCATGATGTCCTTAAGCTTCTTGTTGACCTCATCTTCGGTCCAGCTGACGGACTGGATGTTCTGTACCCACTCAAAGTAGGAGACAACAACACCGCCTGCATTGGCAAGAATGTCCGGTACGACCTCGATTCCCCGCTTTGCAAGGATTTCATCTGCCTCGGAGGTGGTTGGCCCGTTGGCAGCTTCTACAATCAGCTTTGCCTGTATTTTTTCAGCGTTGTCCACATTGATCTGGTTTTCCAGAGCGGCCGGTACCAGGACGGTGACCGGAAGCTCCAGAAGCTCTTCGTTGGAGATATGGGCGGTGCCGTCCTCGTTGAAATATTTTAAGAGATTTCTGCGGTCTGCGGCCAGGTAGGATAAAATAGCCGGAATGTCCAGACCGTCCGGATTGTAGATGCCGCCGGAGACGTCGCTGATGGCTACGACCTTTAATCCTGCTTCGTGAAGCAGTTTGGCAGAAACACTTCCCACATTTCCGGCACCCTGCACAGCAACGGTTACTCCGTCCGAAGGGATGCCAAGTTTTTTCAGAATGTTTAAGGTCGTGAACATGACGCCGCGTCCGGTGGCCTCATTTCGTCCGAGGGCGCCGCCCAGCTCCAGTGGTTTTCCGGTGACTACGCCATGGATACAGTGGCCTTTGAGCATGCTGTAGGTATCCATGATCCATCCCATGACGGCTGGATTGGTTCCCACATCCGGCGCCGGAATATCCTGCTCCGGACCAATCAGCGGAGCGATTGCCGCAGTATAGCGTCTTGTGATCGCCCGGATTTCGTTTTCGGAAAGTTTGGACGGATCACAGACAACGCCGCCTTTTCCGCCGCCGTATGGAATGTTGACAACTGCGCATTTAAAAGTCATCCATGCAGCAAGTGCGCGTACTTCGTCTGCATTGACGTCCGGATGGAAACGAATGCCTCCTTTTGCAGGACCTCTGGAAGTGGAGTGTTGGATCCTGTATCCCTGGAATACATGTGTCGTCCCGTCATCCATCCGGACCGGAATGGAAACCTTCAGTTCCCGCTCCGGATATTTGATGGCTTCAATATCGCTGTCACTGTATCCAAGAATGGCAGCTGCGTCCTGTACTACCTTCAGTACATTGTCATACGGATTGTAGTTCTGTTCCATAATTACATTTCTCCTTTTTGATGACATTTCTATTTTGGCCGGTTTCCCAGCAGTTTTTCAAGATATGCGATTTTAATGCACAGAATCAAGATGTCCATGGCCTGTGACAGTTCTTCTTCGGAAGGGTAAGACGGAGCAATACGGATATTGCTGTCTTTTGGATCCTTCCCGTACGGATAAGAAGCGCCGGCCGCTGTCAGGGTGACGCCTGCCTGTCCTGCGAGCTCAACTGTTCGTTTTGCGCATCCGTCGGAGACATCCAGAGAGAGAAAGTATCCTCCCTTTGGACGACTCCAGGACGCGATGGAAGAGTATGGACCGATCCCTTCCTCCAGTTTCTGGAGAACGATATCAAATTTAGGGCGCAGAAGATCAGCAAGTTTCTGCATATGAATATGAATTTTTTCCGGCGTACCAAAAAACTGTACGTGCCGGAGCTGATTCAGCTTGTCGTGGCTGATGGTCTGGGCGGACATATGGCCCAGAAGCTCTTTTACATTGTCCGGACTGGAGGCGATCAGAGAAACGCCGGCTCCCGGAAAGGTGATTTTTGAAGTAGAGAAAAAATAGTAGCACCGGTTCGGATGGCCGGACTTTTCGCAGGCTGCAAGCATATCTTTCAATTGGATCTCTTCGTATATATGGTGGATCCCATAGGCGTTGTCCCAGAATATCCGGAAATCATCCGCGGCCGTTTCCATGGAAGCAAGTGTGTCTACAACATCATCGCTGTAGCAGACGCCCTGCGGATTGGAGTGGAGCGGGACGCACCAGATGCCCTTGATCTGTTCATCGTTTTTGACCAGATCCTGTACCCGATTCATATCCGGCCCGTTTTCGAGAAGAGGAACAGGGATCATTTGGATACCGAATTCCTCGCACATCCGGAAGTGGCGGTCGTAACCGGGAACCGGACATAAAAATTTGACAGGACGTCCTTCGGAACGGTAATCAGCCCATGGACGGTTTCCCTGTGTGCCGAACAGAAACAGAAAAGCCACTGTATCAAACATCAGATTTAAGCTGGCATTTCCGCCCATAATAATCTGGTCTGCCGGAATTCCAAGCAGTTTTCCGAACAGTCTGCGGCATTCCGGGATGCCCTGAAGGACTCCGTAGTTTCTGGCATCGGTACCGTCTTCCAGTGTACAGGAATCAGGAAGCCGGAGCAGATCCATGGAAAGATCCAGCTGATCCGGAGCCGGCTTTCCGCGGGACATATTTAAGTGCAGTCCCTTTGCCTGTTCCTGTTTGTATACATTCCAAAGTGCTGACTGAAGTTCGGTCAGTTTTTCTCTGGAGAGTTCTTTCACAGATGTCATGATCGTTTCCTCCTTGTTCTGCCCTCATTATAGAAACGGACATAGGAAAAAACAAATATTTATATTTGTATAAATTTTATAAGAGAAAATCTATAGAAGAAGGAAAAGGAGTGGAAAAAATAGACAAAAAAATGAAATATATTTTGAAATAATTAGACAAAACAGATATGATATAAATAAATGGTTATAGAAACTATAGATGAGTTGTATTTGAAATTGTGAATATCTGGGGATAAACTTTTTAATGTAGAGAACAGAGAGGATGAACATGATGGATGAGGAAAAAAAGAGGGAGCTTTGCCGGACGATGATGACGCAGGATCCGAGACTTGCGAGAACGATCCTTACCTATTTTGAGGAGGACGATTTTCAAAGGATTTCTGATCACAAGACAGGCGGAGGAGTAATCGGAGGGAAGGCATGTGGATTTGTTCTGGTGGAAAAGATCATGGAGACCCTTCTTGGAGAATATGCGGACCGATGGGAACGGTGTCCGTCCTGGTTTGTCGGGACAGAGGTGTTCTGCCAGGTGAGAGACGGAAAGCCGCTGGAGACATTCCGGGAAGAGTTTGAGAAGATTTTGGATTACTTTGACGGTTCGCCGTATATCGTCCGTTCCAGCAGTCTGATGGAGGATGGATATGATAACGCATTTTTCGGAAAGTATGAGTCTGTTTTCTGTGCTGATCAGGGGACAGAAGAAGAGCGGATTCAGGAAATGATGGAAGCGGTTTCCAAAGTTTACGACAGCGTGAAGAATCAGGAGGCGGTGGAGTACCGGAAGAAATGGCATCGGAAGGATCAGGAGGAACAGATGGGGCTGCTGATTCAAAAGGTGGCAGGGGCACAGATTGGACGGCTGTATTTTCCGGCTGCCGCAGGAATGGGATGCTCCTACAATCCCTATAAATGGATGGAACACATCAATCCGGAAGCAGGGATGCTGCGGATGGTGGCGGGACTTGGGACGAGGGCTGTGACCCGGACGCCGGGTGATTATCCGCGTCTGATCGGACTGGATTGTGCCCAGGGGAATCTCTGGGGAACGACCGGGGAGCGGCACAAGTATTCTCAGAGACAGGTGGATGTGATTGATCTGGATGCTCGCCAGGTTTGCACCAGAAATCTGTCGGAACTTCTGGATCTGCTTCCGAAGGCGTACAGAAAACTGATTCTGGACCGGGATACGGATGCGGAAGAGATTCTGGCAAGACGAGGAGACTACCGCAGAATTTATTTCGCTGACTGTCAGGGGCTGGTAGAGGACAGGACTTTTATCCGGATGATGAAGACGCTTTTGAAAAAGCTGGAAGAAAATTACCGGCAGCCGGTAGATATCGAGTTTGCTGTGAATGCGTCAGAAGAAGGGTGGAAGGTGACTCTCGTCCAATGCAGACCGCTCCGTTCGGGAATTTCGGATCAGGTTCAGATTCCAAAAGATAAAGACGGGGAATTTC
>CAJFMZ010000014.1 GCA_904393575.1 uncultured Sellimonas sp.
CAATAAAGACATCCTGGATCCCACAGATACTCCGTAAGATCCGCTCTGGAGACAATCTCATTCTGATGTTCAAACAGATAATAGAGGATTTTCAGCTCATTCTTCGTCAAATCCACCTGCTTCCCCTGATACTCCATCCTGCCTTCCGGAACAAGAAGCCGCACTCCCCTACAGACAAACTCTGCCGCGTTCCGGTCCGCCCCTTTTCCTGCTCTTCTTAAAACAGCCCGGATATGAGCCAGAAGCACCGGAGCATGATAAGGCTTTTCAATAAAATCATCCCCACCTCTCGCCAGGCACTCCAGCTCATCCATAGGGGACGTCCTTCCCGTCACAAAAATCACCGGCACATCCGACCTCTCCCGGATCTTCGAACAGATGGACAGTCCATTTTCCGACTCCAGCTGGACATCCAGAAGCACCAGATCCGGCCCGCAGCTCCATACCATCTCCGGAATACAGTCAAACGTCTCCGGCGCCTTTACCTCAAACCCATTCTGCCGAAGCAGCCCACAAAGCTCCTCCCGAAGCATCACATCATCCTCTACAATCAAAACATACTCCATCTCCAACCTCCACTCTTCGTCCAAAATTCATTTTGGGGACGTGTACCTGTGCATCGGTACCCGTCCCCAATGAAAAAAATCAAAAAATTCTGACTATTTATCGTCCAGTTTTAGGACGCTCATGAATGCTTTCTGTGGAATTTCTACGTTTCCTACCTGGCGCATCCGTTTCTTTCCTTCTTTCTGTTTTTCGAGGAGTTTCCGTTTTCGGGAGATATCTCCTCCGTAGCATTTGGCGAGGACGTCCTTTCTGAGGGCCTTAACCGTTTCTCTTGCGATGATTTTTCCGCCGATGGCTGCCTGGATTGGAATTTCAAACAGCTGTCTTGGGATTTCTTCTTTCAGTTTTTCGCACATTTTACGTCCTCTTTCGTAGGCGCTTCCTTCGAAGACGATGAAGGAAAGGGCATCCACTTCTTCTTTGTTGACGAGAATATCCAGTTTTACCAGGGAGGACTGTTTGTATCCAAGCATCTCATAGTCGAAAGATGCATATCCTCTGGATCTGGATTTCAGTGCATCGAAGAAATCGTAGATAATTTCATTCAGCGGAAGGTGGTAGTGAAGCACCGCTCTGGTTGCCTCAATGTATTCCATGCCCTGATACTCGCCTCTTCGTTCCTGGCAGAGATCCATGATGGCTCCGATGAATTCGGATGTTACCATGATTTCCGCTTTGACCATCGGTTCTTCCATGTAATCGATCTCGCTTGGTTCCGGCAGATTGGACGGATTGGTGAGTTCGATGACTTCTCCGTTGGTCTTGTGAACTTTATAGATAACACTTGGTGCGGTGGTGACAAGATCCAGATTGTATTCCCGTTCCAGGCGTTCCTGGATAATCTCCAGATGCAGAAGTCCCAGAAATCCGCATCGGAAGCCAAATCCCAGTGCGATGGATGTCTCCGGTTCAAACTGAAGGGATGCATCGTTTAATTGCAGCTTTTCCAGTGCGTCCCGGAGATCCGGATACTTGGCGCCGTCTGCCGGGTACATGCCGCAGTATACCATTGGATTGACTTTTTTATATCCTGGAAGGGGCTCGCTGCACGGGCGCTCTGCGTCTGTAACGGTATCACCTACCCGTGCGTCTTTGACATTTTTGATGCTGGCGGTGATGTAACCGACCATTCCCGCGCTTAACTCATCACACGGAATAAACCGTCCTGCCCCGAAGTAGCCTACCTCCACTACTTCTTCCTTTGCCCCGGTTGCCATCATCTGGATTTTCGTTCCTTTTTTGACACTACCCTCCTTGATTCGGCAAAATACAATGACACCCTTATAAGAATCATAGACCGAATCAAAAATCAATGCCTGAAGTGGAGCCTGAGGATCGCCTTCCGGAGCCGGAATCTTGTGTACGATCTCTTCCAGTACCTGATCGACATTCAGTCCGGTCTTGGCGGAAATCCGCGGCGCATCCGCCGCCTCGATGCCAATCACATCTTCAATCTCTTCTGCCACACGGTCCGGATCTGCGCTTGGCAGATCGACTTTATTAATGACCGGGAATACATCCAGATCGTGATCCAGCGCAAGATAGACATTGGCAAGCGTCTGTGCCTCCACTCCCTGGGCCGCATCCACCACGAGAATCGCTCCATCGCACGCAGCAAGGCTTCGGGACACTTCGTAGTTAAAGTCCACATGTCCCGGCGTGTCAATCAGGTTGAAAATATATTCCTCCCCGTCCTTCGCCTTGTAGACCGTGCGGACTGTCTGTGCCTTGATTGTAATTCCCCGTTCCCGTTCCAGGTCCATGTTGTCCAGTACCTGGGACTGCATCTCTCTGCTCGTCAGAAGCCCGGTCTCCTCAATGATCCGGTCCGCAAGCGTTGATTTCCCATGGTCAATATGGGCTATAATACAGAAATTTCGTATATGTTTTTGATCGATTGCTGACAATGTAATATCCTCCCATCAACTCATTATAACTGTTATATCTTACTATGAACTGCTGTACCGTACAATCAAAAGCTCCACCCCCATCGTATCGGCCAGCCTTCCTGTCTTGACTTCTTCTTCCGTATCCGCACAGTCCTCCAGAATCCGCCGAAGCTCCCTGCCTGAGAACTTCTGAGCCTGTGCCAGATACCGTCCTACCGCAAAGGGCGGAACCTTGACATTTTCACTGATCTCCTTCTTGCCGTATCCGCGTCTGCTCATCTCAAGGACTTCCATAAGGATACGGAACTGCCTGGACATCAAAAAGAGAATCCGCATAGGCGGCTCTTTCAGCGCCACCAGGTCATAATAAAGGGTCAGTGCCTGCTTCTGTTTTTTGTCCGCCACGGCATTGATCATGTCAAAGATCTTATTGTCGATATGAGTCGTACAGATCTCCTCGATATCATGAATGGTAATCTCCTGCTTTCCAAGAGTATAACAGAACAGCTTCTCCAGCTCTCCATGAATGTTCTCCATATCCTCCCCGACTTTCGTCAGAAAATACCGAACAGAAGCCTGGGTGATCTGCCGTCCTTCCTTTTTAACCATGGACAGCACCCATTTCTGCAGAGTCGTTCCATCCTGTCTTGTCATCTCCACAATCCGGCCTTTTTCCTTGACTGCCTTGTAAAGCTTTCCTCGCTTGTCCACTTCGCTTTCCACAAAAAGAAAGCACGTCGTCTCCGGCATGCTGCGGATATACTCTGCGAGCTCCGGAGAGGCGCCTTTAAAAAATCCAGTATCCTCCATCACGATGAGACGCCGCGGGGCAAAGAACGGCAGCGTCTCGGCCAGATCGATGATCTGTCGGACATCCGTTCCCTTCCCCTCGAAATATGCGTAGTTCATCGTATCCCCATCAGGAAGCATGGCTTTCGTAAGCCTGTCTTTATACTGTTTTTTTAAATAGCTTTCTTCGCCGTACAAAAGATATACCTGTTTAAATTGTCCTGTTTTTAGATCTTCATTTAAACTTTTCATACCGCTATTCTAGCATAGAACGTGTTTTTCCGTAAACACCTATTCCAAAAATTTTCGGATGGTCATAGTTTCCCCATTGCTCTGGAGCACCACTGCTCCGGATTCTTTCGTACAGTAGACATGAATATTCTGAGCCTCCAGACGATTCAGAAGGTTCTCCCCCGGATGTCCATAAGGATTATCTTTCCCGGCGGAGATCAACGCATACCGAAACTGATTCTGCTCCAGAAATGCGGACGTTGTCCCATTGTCCGAACCATGATGCGACACCTTTAGCACCGTATACTTCCCGGTCCCATACTTCCCTTCCAGAAACTCTTTTTCTCCTCTTCCCTCCAGATCTCCGGTAAATAGCATGGAAAAGTTCTGATAATCCAACTTTAGAATCATGGAGGACTCGTTCCCCACTTCTCCTTCATAACTTTCCGCCGGTCCCAGGCATGTCAGCTTTGCCCCGGACCGGTCCCTAATGACCGCTCCTTCTTTTAAGATCTGCACCCTGGTCCCCACTTCCTGGGCTTTCCTGGCAAGGGCCCAAAGGCTGTCATTCCAAAAACGCTTCTCTGGAAGAAGCAGCGTCCGGATGCCAACTCCCATCTCTTTTCTCTGCAGGAGTTCCGCTACCCCGCTGATATGATCCGCATCTCCGTGGGAGATCAGCACATAATCAAGAGTCCGGATTCTCCTGCTTTCCAAAAGCGGTTCCAGCGTGTACTTTGCCAGCATCTCCTCTGAAGTGCTTCCGCCGTCCACAAGACAGTTGAGACCTCCCGGCGTTCGAATCAGGATACCGTCCCCTTGTCCTACGTCTGCCATAATCACTTCCAGACTGCCCGGATGCTGATTCCAGGGACCCAGGAGGCAGACTGCCGCCAATAGAAGCGCCAGACTGCCCGTCTTTTTCCGTCCTTTTTTCAGGCACCGGTACCCTGAAAGCAAAAAGACCAGATAAAACAGGATCTGGAATACAGCCGGCTCTCCTGTGACAATTCTCGCCCATGGAAGTCTTAACATGATCCGGCAGTTCCATTCATAAAAAGCCAGCACTGTTTTACTGATCCACAGCACCGCATCCGCCAGAGGCGGTATCACAAGACAGCAGATGCTTCCAAGAAGTCCCGCTCCCATCACGACTGACATCAGTGGGATCACCCAGAGATTCATCAGAACCGAATACAGTGGAAACTCATAATAGGAAGAAAGGAGTACCGGAAAAGTCAGAAGCTGAACACACAGACCCGGATAGGCGGCCAGAAGGATCCGTCTCCCTGCGGATGCTTTCCGCTTCCTGCCAAGGGCCGGATGCCCCGGTGTATTCCTTTCTCTTTCTTTCCGTTGCTTCTCCCTGCAGATCCTCAACTCCTCCCCTGCCCAGATGGCAAAAATGGCTCCAAAGGACAGAAGAAATCCAGGGTCAAAAACTGACAGCGGAGAACTTCCAAGAATCATGGCAGCCGAAAGGACCAGGCTGGTCATAAGATCATAGACTCTGCCGGTCACCTCCGCTCCCATCCGTATCAGATACATACAGACTGCCCGTTTTGCCGAAACGCTCAGTCCGGTCATAACCGCATAGGGAAGAAGCACTGCCGTTCCCAGAAAAGCGCATACCGCAAACGGCATCCCGGCTTTTCGTACTGTCCGGTAAATCAAAAGACCGATAAAAGAAACATGCAGCCCGGAAACCGCAAGCAGATGGGCAATTCCGTTTTTCTGATACAGCTCCTTGACTTCCGGATCCAGAGCGCTTTTGTCTCCAAGCAGAATCCCGCTCAGCACTGCTCCTTCTTCTCCCATTCTTTTTTGCAGTTCCCTTTTCCACCGCTCTCTCAGCGAAGCTGTCCACTCTTTTCCATATTGAATTGTTGTATCTGTGACTGTAATGGATGTTGGAAGAATGCTTCCAAAGATATTTTGATTGTGATAATAAGACCGGGCATCGAATGCGCCCGGATTAGACGCCCTTTCAAACAGATGAAAGGTACCTGTGACTGTGATCCTGTTGCCGATTTTGTAACTGCTCCATTCGGAGTCATAAATGATGTACGCTCTTCCCTTCGAGCGGACATACCAGGACGGGCCCTTTTCTCTTTCTTCTCTTTTGTAGATCCGCCCGGTCATCCGGATTTCTTTTCCATCCATCCGTATCACTTCCGGCGGGAACTTCCACTCTGTTCCCGCCCAGAAGATCAAATACCGTATCATAAGGAAGAAAAGGCACAGTACCACAAGAGGCCTGTTTTTCAATCCTTATCTGCCCCCTCTACAAGGTCGAGATTGCGCGACAAAGGCTGATTCAGAGGAACGCTCTCCCCAAAATTGATGTCGCTCTCTCCATTGATGGAAATCTGCACCTGACCGGCCATCCCACTTTCCACAATCGAATTGACGATGGAATAGATGAGAATCTCCGGCTTTACATTCGATTTCATGTTCATCAGTTCCTGATCAAAATTGACATAACAAATCTGGTCTTTCGTCGATACACTGAGAATTTTCGTATTGGACGGAATGGTCGCATAGGCTCCTGAAGAGGACGGACCTTTCAGAAGCTGTTCAATCACAAGCCGCTCCATGGAAATATTACTGTTGTACCGGACATTGTTGACTGTCTCTTTTACCAGCCTGTCTCCATCTTTATTGGCAAAATACAATGTCAGAGAAGTAGACTGATAGGAATGCAGAGAAGATCCGACATTCTGGACAAAATCTTCGTCACTCATCATCCCGACCAGCGTCTTATCCGCCTTCATCAAAGGCTCCTCCCCGATATAAAAGGACACATAGCTGATTCCGGAAATCTGCACCAGCGATTTTACCACTGCCGCTCTCAAAAGTACTTCCTCTGCAGTATCCAGGGTGCGGTATTCTTCATTGAAAGACAGTTCCACCTGTTTCCCGTCAATTTCAAACTCCTCTACCTCCACCCCGTTCTGAAATGGAGTCAGGTAGTCTTCTGATTCTTCTTCTGGATTCTTCAGCGCGTCCAGTACATACTGAACCTGTTCCGTCTTGGAACCGTCCTGCTTTTCACAGGCAACCCGCATCAGCTCTGTCTTGTCGGCGCTTAGATAAAACAGCCCAAACTCTCCCTGCCTGACCTGATCTCCTTTTCCACATCCGGACAGGAGACCCGCTGTCATGATCAGGACAAGCAAATATACTACCATCTTTTTTTCGCTCATGGTCTCCTCCTTTTTACTTTGCGTTTGCCACATATTTCAACGGAATCCGCACGGTAAATGTAGTTCCCTCGCCTTCCTCGCTGAATACCTTGATGGCTCCTCTGTGCATAACGACTGCGCTTCTTGCAATCGCAAGCCCCAGCCCGGTACCGCCGATTTCTCTGGAATGAGATTTATCTACCCGGTAAAACCGCTCAAAAATGTGTTCCTGGGCCTCTTTTGGAATTCCAATTCCAGAATCAGCCACTTTCAGATAGAAAAACTTGTGATCCGCATTCAAGGACACATGCACCCAGCCGTTTTCGTGATTGTATTTGATGGCATTTTCCACCAGATTGCTGACCGCAAGGGAAAGCTTCGTCTCATCCACTTCCGCTTCCACAGTACGAAATGTCTCAAACACCAGCTCAATATTCTGTTTCTGAGCAATCGGCTTGAGCCTTTTTAAGATCCGCTCTACGATCTGATTGATGTCCATCGTCTCGATATTCATATCGTTGGATGTCTTGTCCATTTTTACCAGAGACAACAGATCATTGATGATCTTATTCTCCCTTTCGATTTCTTCGGACATATCTCCCATAAATTCCCTGTAAAGCTCTGCCGGCACTTCCTCCTGAGACAGAAGGGAGTCCGCCAGTACCTTCATGGAGGTCAACGGCGTCTTCAGCTCGTGGGACACATTGGAGACAAACTCCTGCCTGGAATCGTCCAGAACCTTAAAACGTCCGATCATTTTGTTAAATGCCTCCGAAAACCGGATCGTTTCCAGAAACGCATTCTCATGAAGATCATCTTCCTCATAGCTTTCCGTCATGTTCTCGACTGCTTTCGTAATCCGGTTCATCGGCCTGGTAATATAAAAACTGATCAGCACTCCTGCCGCGGCAAGAACAACAAAAGCCGTAATGCTGATAATATCGATCGTCTGCCGTAAATTTTCCTGAATATCCACGATATTATCCGTGGATACACTGGCCAGCATGACACCTATGACTTCTTTGGAAGCGGTTCCCTGAATCGGGGATGTCACCTCAATATAACTGTTGCGGTCATCATAATTACTGATGGCTTCTCCCTCAAAACATTTGACCACATCTCCGGATATAATGGTCTTTCCCTCATCCAGATCGTATGAATCCTCAATAATCTGATAGGCCTGGTCGATAATCATGACACGTCCATTATAAATATTGGAAAACTGTGTGATCTCCGCATCGATGGTATCCGGGATGTCTCCTGAAAGAGTATCCAGCACAGAAAGCTGGTTGCAGAGAATCGTACACTGATTCTGTATCTCTGCCGTGCGGATGGAAACGGAGTGGCTTTCGTTGGATCGAAGCGCCACAAACCGTATAATCAGACACGGCACCATACCCATAAAAAGAATCAAAAGAAAAATCAAAACCCTGAGACTCTTAAAAGGGTGGTGCCTGAGTTTTAACTTACCCCCTAAAATAATAACCAACTCCCCATTTTGTATACACATATTTCGGATCGCTTGGATTGACCTCGATCTTCTCCCGAAGTCTTCTGATATGTACATCCACGGTCCTTGCATCCCCCGGATACTCGTAGCCCCAGACAAGATTCAAAAGATCCTCCCTGGAATATACCTTATTCGGATTGTGGGCCAGAAGCTCCAGAAGATCGAACTCCTTTGCCGTCAGATTGATCTCTTTATCTTTTGAAAAGACTCTCCTGCTCTCGCAGTCGAGCTTCAGATCTCCCTTTACAATGATTTTTGAATCTTTTCCATCTTTTTCCTTTTTCCCTGTCCGGCGCATAATGGCTTTGATTCTCGCTTTCACTTCCAGGATATTAAACGGCTTCGTTATGTAATCGTCCGCTCCGTACTCAAGTCCCAGAATCTTATCCATATCATCGCCCTTTGCTGTCAGCATTACGATCGGTACGTCCGAGAATTCCCTGATCTGCTGGCACACTTCAAATCCGTCCAGCTTCGGAAGCATGATATCCAGAAGAATCATGTCATAATCATTGTCCCGTGCATATGCCAGTGCTTCCTCTCCGTCGTATGCGCAGTCCACTTCCATTCCGTCCTGTTCCAGACTGAAGCGTATTCCTTTTACAATCAATTTTTCATCGTCTACAACCAATACCCTTTTTGCCATGTTTCTCCCTCGCTACACTGTTATCTTATCTTTAATCTTTTCAAAAACTCCATCTTTAATTCCGGAAATTTGTTTTATCTCATCTATGGAGCCAAAGCCTCCATGTTCTGTCCGGTACTGAAGAATCGCCTCCGCTTTTGCCTCTCCGATCCCCGGAAGCGTCATAAGCTCCTCTTTGGAGGCCCGGTTTAAATTCACCCGGCCATCTGCTGTCCCCTGAGCTGCGGATCCGGATCCTTCCATCCATTCTGTCCCCTCCTGGCTGACCTCATCTTTCCCCGGCACATAAATCCGGGCTCCGTCTGTCAGGACTTCCGCCAGATTCAGCCAGGAGGCCTGGGCTTCCTCCGTCACGCCTCCTGCCATCTCAATCGCCTGATAAATCCTGCTTCCGGCCGGAAGGGTAACAACACCCTCCTTGTGAACCTGTCCGCAGACATAGACTACGATCATCTCTTTCCCGTCATCCCGGCGGTCTTCTTCTTTCTCTGCGGCATCCTGCTTTACCTCTGTCTCGTTTGTCTCTTCCTGGAGAACAACGGTCTCGTCCGATTCCTTTTCCGTCCCGCTGCACCCGGAAAGCGCCGCCAGAAGCAGAACCAATGCCATACCGTAAAGCTTTCGTCTCTTTCTTCCCATAGTACACCCCTACCGTATACGATAAAGGCCCCCTCTATGCAGATAGTTCTATTGTAACGAATTTCCTTTTAAATTACAACTCTATTTCCACTGGAAAATCGCAATTCCGATCAGTGCGACAAAAAGCCCGCCCGCCTTTCTCCATTCAAACGAAGCCTGTTCCACCCCAAACAGTCCAAAAAGCTCAATCAAATAAGCGACAATCAACTGGGCAATCACGATCAGCAGCGCGGCCTTTGCCGGTCCCAGCTGATCCATACTTTTAATGACAGTCCATGTGATTCCGGCTCCGATCGCTCCTCCAAGAAGCATGTAACGCGGCTGTACCTCCATCAGTTTTCCAATGGAATCTCGCCCCGCAAAAAGCCAGACAACCAGACAGACAAGAAATGCGGAAAACTGTACCCACATGTTGCTGACCCACATTCCGGCGGTCTTTGTCACCTGGGTATTGAACACTCCCTGAACGCTCATCAGCGCACCGGAAATCAGAGCAATAATAAAACCGGCCATAGCTGGAAATCCCTCCTTTCTTGAAAAGTAGTCTCTCCAGTATGCCGGTTTTTATTCTCTATTCCAGAATCTCATCCAGAATCTGGATCATCTCATCCACTTCTTTTTCCGTAATAATCAGCGGCGGAACAAAACGAATCACATCCGTTCCCGCACTGATCAGAAGAAGTCCTTTTTCCAGCGCCTTCTTTGTCACCTCTGCCGGAGAAACACTCAGCTGGATGCCCTGAATCAGGCCCTTACCCTTACAGGAAAGAATGCAGGAATGTTTCTTTGCAAGCTGTGCAAGCTGTTCGTGCAGATAGGCTCCAATCTTTGCCACATGTTCCGGGAGATGCTCCCGCTCAAAGATCTCAACCGTCTTGGACACAGCCGCACATGCCAGAGGTCCTCCCCCGTATGTCGTGCCGTGGTCGCCCGGCGCCAGGGAATATTCTGCCACTTTTTCTGTCAGAGCAAATGCCCCTACCGGGAATCCGCTTCCGATGGCCTTTGCCATAGTCATGATATCCGGTCGCACGCCGTACTCCTGCCATGCAAAGAAGGATCCGGTCCGGCCCATCCCGCACTGTACTTCATCGCAGATCATGAGAATATCATTCTCATCACAGATCTTACGGATGCCTTTTAAGAAGTCTTCCGTAGCCACATTGATTCCGCCTTCTCCCTGTACCGGCTCTATAATGATGGCACATGTCTTGTCCGTTACCAGCGCTTTGACACTGTCCAGGTCATTGAACTTTGCAAATTTCACACCCGGAACCAGCGGCTCAAACGGCTCCTGGTATGCCTTGTGTCCTGTCACAGAAATAGATCCAAATCCGCGTCCGTGGAACGACTCTTCCATGGCAATCCATTCATATCTTCCGCTCTTCTTTGTATAAGCATATTTTCTGGATGCCTTCAGTGCACCCTCCACTGCTTCTCCGCCGCTGTTGCAGAAAAAGATCCGGTCCATTCCCGACACTCTCTTCAGTGCTTCCGCAGCCTCTTTCGTCCTCGTATGATAGTAAAGATTGGAAGTGTGCGCCAGCTTGTCAATCTGAGCCTTCAGCGCCTCATTCCATTCCTCGTTTCCATATCCCAGGGAGTTGACTGCATAGCCTGCCGCAAAATCCAGGTAGGCATTCCCATCCGTATCATACAGATATGCGCCTTTTCCATGATCCAGCACAACAGGCGCCGGATTGTAGGTGTGCACCAGCGCATTCTGCACTGCATCCATATATGATTTATCCATGATAATACCGACACTCCTTGTCATTCAGAATCGCTGTACCGATTCCTTTGTTTGTAAAGATCTCAAGCAGCAGACAGTGTGGAATCCGTCCGTCCAGGATATGGATTCTGGATACTCCGTTTTCCAGCGCATTGATACAGCTCTTAAGCTTCGGAAGCATACCGCCTTCGATATATCCATCATGAATCAGACGGATCGCGTCCTCGGCAGACAGCTCCGGAATCAAGGTATCCGGATCCTTTGGATCTTTGTAAACTCCTTCGATATCTGTCAGGAAAGCAAGTTTCTCCGCCTTGACCGCCTTTGCGATGGCGCAGGCCGCTTCATCCGCATTGACATTATATGCCTGGAAATCATTATCCAGACCAACGGAACATACTACCGGAAGGAAATCCTTTTCCAGAAGATCGAACAGAATCTTCGGCTCCACATCGCAGACCGTTCCTACATATCCGATATCCTCTCCGTCCACATATTTTTTCGTTACTTTCAGAAGACCGCCGTCAATTCCGCTGACGCCGATGGATTTGATACCAAGCTCTTCTACAAGCTGTACGAGCTTTTTATTGACCTTGGAAAGCACCATTTCCGCAATCTCCATCGTCTCCTGGTCTGTCACACGGAACCCATTGACAAATTTTGTTTCCTTGCCGACTTTGTCCACCCATTTGCTGATTTCCTTGCCGCCGCCGTGAACGATGATCGGCTTAAATCCACAGAGCTTTAACAGGACCACATCCTGAATCACTCTCTTTTCCTGCTCCTCATCCAGCATAGCACTTCCGCCGTATTTTACGACAATGATCTTCCGGTTGAACCGCTGAATATACGGAAGCGCCTCAATCAGCACTTCTGCCTTGTCCAGATATTTCTGCATACTCTTGTCCATTTTCTTACCTCCTAGCTCCTGTAGTCCGCATTAATTTTTACATAATCATATGTAAGGTCGCATCCCCATGCAGATGCCTCTTCTGTTCCCATCTTGATATCGGCAATCGCTGTGATCTCCGGCTGGGAAAGAATCTCTGTCGCCTTATCTTCGCTGTAATCCACTGCCGTTCCGTCTTTGGTGATCTGAATCTTTCCTGCACTGCTTACAAAGAACAGATCCACTTTTTCCGGATCAAACTGGGCGCCGGAATATCCCATCGCACAGAAGATTCGTCCCCAGTTGGCATCGTGTCCTGCAATCGCCGTCTTGGTCAGATCGGAACATACGATGGATTTTGCCAGTGTCTTTGCCTGTTCTTTTGTCTCGGCTCCGATCACTTTTGCCTCAAACAGTGCTGTGGCGCCTTCCCCGTCTCCTGCAATCTTCTTTGCCAGGTATACGTTAATCTCATGAAGAGCCCTGCAGAATTCCTCATACTCCGCTGTCCCCTCTTTGATCTCTTCGTTTTCCGCTGCTCCGTTTGCAAGCAGAAGAACCGTATCATTGGTAGAAGTGTCCCCGTCCACAGAAATCATATTATAGGTGTCCTGTACATCTGCGCTTAAGGCATGCTGCAATGCCTCTTTGGAAATCACGGCATCGGTAGTGATAAAGCTTAACATTGTACACATATTTGGATGGATCATGCCGGATCCCTTGGCCATGCCGCCAATTGTCACCGTTTTTCCGCCCACTTCGATCTCCGCCGCCAGTTCCTTTTCTACTGTGTCAGTTGTCATAATAGCTTTGGCAGCCAGAGTTCCGTTTTCCTGTGTATCATTTTTCTTCTCCGCCAGAGCCTTGACTCCTGCCTTGATCCGGTCAATCGGAAGCTGACGTCCGATCTCTCCTGTGGAACCAAGCGCTACGCTGTCCGCCGGAATGGAGAGTTCTGCTGCTGCAGCCTTTGCGGTCTCCTCACAGTAGTACATCCCTTCTTCTCCGGTGCAGGCATTTGCGATTCCGGAGTTGACTACGACTGCGTGTACCGGTTTGCCGGAATCCACGACCTGTCTGTCCCACTTGACCGGCGCTGCCTTTACCACGTTCGTTGTAAAGGTTCCGGCCGCTACGCAAGGTCTGCTGCTGTAGACAAGCGCCATGTCGGTTCTGCCTTCGTATTTGATCTTCGCCGCCGTACTTGCCGCCTCAAATCCCTTTGCCTTTGTCACTCCGCCTTCTATGATTTTCATGTTCCCATCCTCCGTTCTGATCCGGGAGCCTCTTCCCGGACCTGTTATTCTATAAATACTGTAATATTTTCTTCATTCAGTGTAAAGTCATAGTAATTCAGATCTTCCCGCTTCGTCCAGCCGATCCGGTTCCAGAATGCGTTGCCGATGTCATTTTTCGTAAACGCAATCAACGAAACCTTGTTGATCCCTTCCGCCTGCAACGCCCGCATGGAAGCGGCCACCATCTTCCGTCCGATTCCGTGCTGTCTGTATTCTTCCTCCACACAGACATGATAGAAGCATCCTCTTCTCCCGTCATGTCCGCATAGAATGCATCCTACGATCTTGCCATCTGTCTCCGCCACAACACTGGTGGTCGGATTCCGCTTCAAGAACCGCTCTACACCCTCTCTGGAATCATCAATGCTCCGGATTCCAAAACCGTGAATGGTTTTCCAGAGATGATAGACCTGATCATAATCCTCGATTGTCATTACTCGAATCTTCATATTGTCTACGGGAACATCGGTACCAGATTCAGACCTTCGTTTTCCGGAAGTCCAAACATCAGATTCATATTCTGTACCGCCTGTCCAGCTGCTCCTTTCACCAGATTATCCATAGCTCCCATCATGATCACCCTGCCTGTACGCGGATCAATCTGGAAGTTGACATCCACATAATTGCTGCCTTCCACCCATTTGGTCTGCGGGCAGACGCCTTTGTCCAGCACTCTTACAAACTGTTCATTCTGATAATACTTGTCGTAAACCGCTTTCACTTCCTCATAGGACACTTCCTTTTTCAAAGAAGCGTAAGCTGTCACAAGGATTCCTCTGTTCATCGGAACCAGATGCGGTGTGAAATTCAATACGGTCTTGACGCCGGAAGCGTAGGTAAGCTGCTCCTCGATCTCCGGTGTGTGCCGGTGGGACGCCACCCCATATGCCTTGATATTTTCATTGACTTCACAGTAAAGATTGTCCACCTTGGCTCCTCTTCCCGCTCCGGATGTTCCGGACTTGGCATCGATGATGAGCGTATTCATATCGATCAGTCCCTCCTTTGCAAGGGGATAAATAGAGAGAATCGAACAGGTCGGGTAGCATCCCGGATTAGCCAGAATTCTTGCCCCCTTGATCTGTTCCCGGTTGATTTCACACAGCCCATAGACAGCCTCCGGAAGAAACTGCGGGCTCTTATGCTCAATCTTATACCACTCTTCATAGACACTCTGGTCTTTAATACGAAAATCCGCACTCAAGTCAATTACTTTGACTTTGGACAGGATTTCTTCATTTAATAAGGAAGCGCAAAAGCCCTGCGGTGTTGCCGTAAAGATCACATCCACCTGATCCGCAAGTTCTTCCATATTATCATCCTTACAAATATCCTCCACGATCTGAAACATATTCTGGTAAACGGACGCATACTTCTGATCGATATAGCTTCTGGAACCGTACCATTTGATTTCCACGTCCTTGTGACCCATCAGAATCCGGACCAGTTCTCCTCCGGCATATCCAGTCGCTCCGATGATTCCTGCTTTTATCATGATTTTTCGATCCTTTCTTTCCTTTATATAGAACGATCCAGTCGAACCGAGCTATTTTACTTGTAGTCTTTAGTATACAACCTGTTTTTTCCTTTCGCAAGTATAAATACACATATTTTTTGTATAATTATTCTTCTTTTATGAATATTTTTTTGTGTAATATGCATTTTAGAAGAAAAACCCCTCTGATTTTTTCTATTTTTCCGCATTTTCATATTGCATAATTATAAAAAAGGGTGTATAGTATCACTTGTGATTGACGAAAACAAATTTCAGGAGGATATAGATATGAAAGAAAAAGTAGTACTTGCCTACTCAGGTGGACTTGACACAACAGCAGTCATTCCGTGGCTGAAAGAAACCTTTAACTATGATGTTATCTGCTGCTGCATCGACTGCGGACAGGGCGAAGAGCTGGACGGCCTGGAAGAACGTGCAAAAATGTCCGGTGCAAGCAAGCTCTACATCGAAAACATTGTGGACGAATTCTGTGAAGACTACATCATGCCTTGTGTACAGGCTGGTGCTGTCTATGAAAACAAATATCTGCTCGGTACCGCAATGGCCCGCCCAGGAATCGCAAAGAAACTTGTGGAAATCGCGAGAAAAGAAAATGCGGTAGCAATCTGCCATGGCGCAACCGGAAAAGGAAATGACCAGATCCGTTTTGAACTTGGCATCACTGCTCTCGCACCGGATCTGAAAATCATCGCTCCATGGAGAATGACAGATCTTTGGACCATGCAGTCCCGTGAAGATGAGATCGAATACTGCAAACAGCACGGAATCGATCTTCCATTCGACGCAAAACACAGTTACAGCCGTGACCGGAACCTGTGGCACATCAGCCACGAGGGTCTGGAACTGGAAGATCCGTCCCAGGAACCAAATTACGATGATCTGCTCGTACTGACGGTCACACCGGAAAAAGCTCCGGATGAGCCGGAATACGTTACTATGACATTTGAAAAAGGTATTCCAAAAAGCATCAACGGAAAAGAAATGAAAGTTTCCGAAATTATCACTGAGCTGAACAAACTTGGTGGAAAACACGGAATCGGTATCATCGATATCGTAGAAAACCGTGTCGTAGGAATGAAATCCCGCGGTGTATATGAGACCCCTGGCGGAACTATCCTGATGGAAGCTCACAAACAGCTGGAAGAGCTCGTTCTTGACCGTGCAACCTATGAAGTAAAGAAAAACATGGGCAACAAGCTGGCTCAGGTTGTTTACGAAGGAAAATGGTTCACACCGCTCCGTGAGGCGATCCAGGCATTTGTAACATCCACACAGGAATATGTAACCGGAGAAGTAAAATTCAAACTTTACAAAGGCAACATCATCAAAGCCGGAACGACTTCTCCATACTCTCTGTACAGTGAGTCTCTTGCAAGCTTTACAACCGGTGATCTCTATGACCACCACGATGCAGACGGATTCATCCGGCTGTTCGGCCTTCCGCTGAAGGTTCGTGCCATGAAGCTGATGGAAGAAAAAAATAACCAGAAATAATTTATATTCTATGCATATTTATAACATTACTTCCGAAGAAAGCTCTTTTCTTCGGAAGTTTTTGTTATCTCTGTATAAAGGAGGTACCACTTATGAAATTGCTGTATGGGACGACCAATCCTGCCAAACTTGCATCTATGAAACGAATATTGGATACGCTTTCTATCGAGATGATCGGACTTTCCGATCTTGGCCAGAAAATTCCCCGTATTGAAGAAACCGGAAACAGTCCTCTGGAAAATGCAGTTCTGAAAGCAACGGCCTATTATGAAGCCTTTGGCATGCCCGTTTTTTCCTGTGACAGCGGGCTGTACTTCGAAGAGCTCCCGGAACAACTCCAGCCCGGTACCCACATCCGGAGAGTCGGCGGCAAAACACTTACCGATGAGGAAATGACCGCTTACTATGCCGATCTGGCCAGAACCCACGGAGGTACGCTGACCGGGCGATACAAAAACGCCATCTGCCTGATTCTGGATCCGGAACATATATACAGCACGATGGATCAAAGCCTCTGGACCGAGCCTTTTCTCCTGACGGACAAACCACACCCAAAGCAGGTTGCAGGATTTCCCCTGGACCGCCTTTCTCTGGACTTCCAGACAGGAAACTATTACTATGATCTTCCCGACAGAGAAGTGGCCTCCTCTGTCACCGACGAAGGCTTTCGTACTTTCTTCGAAACATACTGCCTGCAATAGAATGCACTGGTTTTTTCAGAAAATAAGACCATATTTGCTTTAAAATGTGTCTTTTGGCAGAAAGTACTGGAATTCTCTCTTTGTTTCTGGTAAGATAATTAGAATCATACTTGTGAGGGAGGGAATAAACTATGGAAATTTTAACATTGAAACGGCCAGATCTTTCTTTCTCGGATGAAATCCGCTCCTACCGCCAGGAGTTTCTCGATGCGGAAAGTCCTCTCAATGGCTGTGGTCCGCTGGCAGATATGGAAGATCCTGCAGAATGGATCGCGCACACAAAGCGCTTCGAAAAGGGCGAGGATATTCCGGAGGACATGGTGCCTTCGACACAGTTTATCTATGTCAGAGAATCCGATCAGAAAATTCTTGGAACCATCCAGATCCGCCATTCTTTCACTCCGTTTCTTGAAACCTACGGCGGACACATCGGCTACTCCATCCGCCCAAGCGAACGGCGAAAAGGCTATGCCAAACAGATGCTTCACGACTGCCTGCCGTACTGTAAGGAACTGGGACTGGAAAAGGTAATGGTCTCCTGCGTAGATACCAACATTGCAAGCCGCAAAACCATCCTTGCAAACGGCGGAATCTATGACGGAACTGTCTGGGAGCCGGAAGAACAAGTCAACTTTGAACGGTACTGGATTACCGTAGAATAAAATAGAGAAAAAGGAGCTGAACAGATCCATCATCACACCGCATGATACTTCTTGTTTTGCTCCTTTTATCATCTTTTATCTTTCAAAAATATACTGAATTCCGGCAACTTGTTTCCCGCCAATCAGCACTTCTTTTTCCTTTCCCGGTTTTCCTCCATTTGCCTCATAGAATTTCCGATTCGGATTTTCTTTTACGCACCAGAGCGAAACCGTCCTCTCTGTTCCCAGTACCTGGAGCAGGTACTCCAGCATCTTGGTCCCATAGCCTTTCCCTCGGTAGTCCGTATCAAAATACAAGGTCTCGATCTCCGCATGTTCCTTATCCAGCACACGGCAGGAAGCAAACCCTGCAATCTTTCCACTGATCTCAGACACATAGAGATCTTCCTCTGCCCTTTCCAGCTTCCGTTCCCAGACCTGCCTTTGCTCATCATAATTTCGTTTCTCAAGCACTTCTTCCGGCATAATTCCTCGATAAACCTGTTTCCAAGCATCTACATGAATTCTGGCAACATCCGCAAGATCTCTTTTCTCTGCTTTTCTGATCATGCCTTTTCTCCCTTTTGATATTCCGCAGCCCCAAAGGCAAGAATCAGCAGAAAAATTGGAGCTAAAATGACCAGACCAATACCAAATCCCACTCCTTTTCCAAACCTTTTTGCAAGTTTGATTCGGTACGCAATTCTGAGCCCTACTGAAAGCAACATAATTATAAAACCAATAATCATCACAAAAACAAGCTGAGTGGCCACAAAAATATAGGCAAGCACATCTGCAAGACCATATAAGGCCACATTGACCCAGAACATTTTCCCTGTCCATGCTATCTTGTAGTACTGATAACCGCTGTAAAATGGTATGATCGTTTTCCAGCCATCCAATCCTGCTTTTTCAAAAATTTTCCAACCGGCCACAACCATCAAAATAAGGCTGATAATTTCCCAGGCTAGTCTGGCCGGATCATTCGCAAATATAATTCCTGCTATTACAGATTCATTCATGCTCTGTTCTCCTTTCTCCTTTACCAGGCGGCCTGAGCGCCCAGCGTGGAACTTTCCATCTAAAGCACCGCATCGATCACTCGTTTTGCGTTTCCATACCAGAATTTCTCCAGCTGTCTTTCTGTGAATCCTGCTTTTGCCAGGGCATCGTAGAGTCTTGGCATCTCGCCAATATCCGCAATTTCCATCTCTTTGGCTCCTCCGAACCCGTCAAAATCCGTTCCGACTGCCACAAAGTCTTCTCCACCCTTCTGGTACATATGGCGGACGTGGGCTGTCATTTCATCGATACGGCAGGAATCGCTTTCTCCAAGAAACTTCTGATAAAAATTCAGCCCCGCAATTCCGCCCTTTTCCGACAGAGCCCGGATCTGTTCATCCGATAGATTTCTCGGATGATTCCGGAGGGACCTCGCATTGGAATGGGACGCCACTGGCGGGGTGCTGCTGTGGGATACCACATCCCAGAACCCGCCTTCCGACAGATGGGAGACATCAATGATCATTCCCATCCGATTCATCTCCTCGATCGCAGAAAATCCGAAGGGCTTCAGTCCTTTTCTCATGATCTGCGGATCCGGGCTGTTTGGATATCCGATGCAGTTTTCATAATTCCACGTCAAGGTAATCAGCCGGATTCCCATATCGTACAGACCGGAAATCCTTGTCAAATCTCCATTGAGAACGCCGCCCTCCTCCAGCGTCAGAAATGCAGAAATTCTGCCCCTGCTCTGGTTTCTTTCCAGATCCCTTCCATTTCCTGCAAATGCAAGCTCATCCGGGTACATCCAGATCTGCTTTTTCAGATAGGAGGCCATCCTCCGGACATACTCATAGGCCTGTTCATATCTGGATTTCCCCAGGAATTCATTCATGCAGATAAAGCAGGCAAAAAACTGTGCCGCCGATCCGGCCCGCTTCATCTTTTCCACATCTACTTTCAAGTCGTTCTTCTTCAGATCCTGATCCGGATCACCGCGCAAAAGCAGCTCCGAAATCGTATCACAGTGCATGTCAATCAGATTCATAAGAATCGGCTCCTTTTCATAAACTGATACCATTATAATCTAAATATAAGCAGAAAGGAAATCAGATATGAAACAGAAATCTCCTTCCATCGGCATCGTAGTCTGCGCCAGAGAGCACGGGCGTGTCTTTACCAGCCTTCCTTACATTCAGGCTGTTGCAGACTTTGGCGGGCTGCCGTTTTTGATTCCCTTTTACGAAGATATGGACGGATCCTTTTTCCGTGCCTGTCTCAAACGCCTGGACGGCTTTCTCTTCTGCGGCGGTGCGGACGTTAATCCCCTTCTGTTCGGCGAGACTCCCTCTCATGGACTCGGAATAACGGACTACGATTTTGACCGCTTTCAGCTCGAATTTCTTACCTTTCTGCTGAAGCACAGTGAAAAACCGGTCCTTGCCATCTGCAAAGGAATGCAGCTTCTGGCTCTCTCCTGCGGCGGTTCCGTGTATCAGGATCTCTCAGAAGCGCCTTCCTGTTTCAATCACAATCCTGCTTCTGTCTCCCGGCACGATCCCGCTCATCTGGTATTCACCGAGGAGGACACCCTTCTTGCCGGACTGATCGGCAAACAGGTCAAGGTCAACAGTTTTCATCACCAGGCTGTCAAAGATCCCGGAACGCTCCTGCGTGTCTCCGCCGTTTCCAGCGATGGTCTGATCGAAGCCATCGAGGGCATACGTCACCCGTTCCTTCTTGGCGTACAGTGGCACCCGGAGTGCCTGTATCTGTCCTCCCGGAAAATGAGCCGCATTTTTTCTGCTTTTATTGACACCTGCCGTTCTTCCTGACCGTTCCTGTCCGGTAGTTTCACTTGTGCATCTGTATTCATATTGTACTTTCGATGTACATTACTTTGTTTCAAACGGGAAACGAATGCCCCATGCCTCTCTCATACGATCCATCAGACGCATCATGTACATTGTTTCACTGTGTGGCATCTGCGGGCATTCCGTCTTTCCGGCGCTGACTGCTTCTATGGCCGCCTGGACTTCATACTCAAACCCTGTAATCTGTTCCGGCACCTGCATTTCCCGGATCAGCTTCCTGTTGTTGTCGAAAATCTGGATCTTATTGACATTGTTGATATTCCAGGCGATCAGATAGCCCTTGTCCCCATAGACAATTCCGGCCTGTTCGGTTCCCCCAAGCATACTGCTGTGCATGGAAGCCATGCATCCGTCTTCAAATACAAATGTTGCCGCATTCTGCGCATCCACGCCGGTTTCCAGCTTGACACAGGACGTATCCATGGACGCAATCTTCGCATCCGTAATCATGCGGATAAATGTCAGCGGATAAATTCCCACGTCCAGAAGCGCTCCCCCTGCCAGCTCCGGGTTTCTTAAACGCTCCACCGTCCGGATATCGTATCCAAGATTTGCCGTAATCATATGAACCTTTCCAATCTCCCCGGACCGGATCACTTCATCGATCATCGCTCTGGACGGAAGAAACCTCGTCCACATGGCTTCGCCTACAAAGATACCTTTCTCCTCGGACAACCGCAGGATTTCCTCTGCCTGTGTAGCGTTTGCCGTAAATGCCTTCTCGCAGAGCACCGGTTTCCCGGCTTCCAGCGCCATCTTCATAGCTTGGTAATGATGCGAATGCGGAACCGCCACATAAATCAGCTCCACCTCCGGGTCCGCAAAAAGCGCCTCATAAGATCCGTAGGCTTTTTCCACCTGATTCTTTTCGGCAAACGCCTGGGCCTTCTCCAGACTTCTGGATCCCACTGCATATGCCCTTGCATTCTCCATTCCATTCAATGTTTTTGCCATGGTAACCGCAATACTGCCTGCTCCTAAAATTCCTACTTTCATGTTCTCCTTGTCCTCCTTTTTCTTTATCTGTCCCCAATCTGTTTTCTTATGAACTAATTCTCTCATTATCTCCTATTGTATCAAATTTCCCTCTGCATGACAAAGACAATCAAAGAAGCCGGAAATCCTTTTTTTCGGGTGACAACGGGACCGATTTCCGGTACAATAGGGAAAGACTGTATGACAAGGAGTTTGAGTGATGAGTATTTTAACTGTAGAACATCTGTCCCACGGATTTGGCGACCGTGCGATTTTTTCGGACGTCTCCTTCCGTCTTCTCCGCGGCGAGCATATCGGCCTTGTGGGAGCAAACGGCGAGGGGAAATCCACGTTTTTTAATATTATTACCGGTCATCTGACGCCGGATGAAGGGAAAATCGAATGGGCAAAGCATGTCCGGACCGGATATCTGGACCAGCACACGGTTCTGGAAAAGGGAATGACCATCCGGGACGTACTGAAATCCGCCTTTGCCTGGCTGTTTGATCTGGAAGAAAAGATGAATCAGATCTGCGATTCTCTTGGCGATGCCCCGGAAGAAGAAATGACTGCAATGATGGAAGAGCTCGGCACGATTCAGGATACACTGACTCTGCACGACTTTTACACCATCGACAGCAAGGTAGAGGAAGTGGCAAGAGCCCTGGGGCTTCTGGATATCGGCCTTGACCGGGACGTCACAGACCTAAGCGGCGGACAGCGTACCAAAATCCTGCTGGCAAAGCTGCTTCTGGAAAAGCCGGATATTCTGCTTCTGGACGAGCCTACTAACTATCTGGACGAGGAGCACATCGCCTGGCTGAAGCGCTATCTGCAGGAGTATGAGAGCGCCTTCATTCTGATCTCCCACGACATCCCGTTCCTGAATGATGTGGTCAATATTATCTATCATATGGAAAATCAGGAGCTAAACCGCTATGTGGGAGACTACACCCACTTTGAAGAGGTGTACGCCGTGAAGAAAGCACAGCTGGAAGCGGCTTACCGCCGCCAGCAACAGGAAATCAGCGAGCTCAAAGACTTCGTGGCCAGAAATAAGGCCCGCGTCTCTACAAGGAACATGGCCATGTCCCGGCAGAAAAAGCTGGACAAAATGGAGAAAATCGAGCTGGCCGCAGAGCGTCCAAAGCCGGAATTTCATTTCCGTTACGGCAGGACACCGGGCAGGGTTCTGTTTGAGACAAAGGATCTTGTCATTGGCTATACCGATCCCCTCTCCAAACCCCTTTCCATTTCCATGGAGCGGGGACAGAAAATCGCCCTGACCGGGGCAAACGGAATCGGAAAAACCACGCTTTTAAAGAGTATTCTCGGCCTGATTCCTTCTCTGGAAGGAAGCTGTGAGCTGGGGGAAAATCTCCAGATCGGATATTTTGAGCAGGAGGTCAAAGGCGAAAATGCGGCCACCTGTATCGATGAAATCTGGGACGAATTCCCTTCTTTTACCCAGTACGAAGTCCGGTCCGCCCTTGCCAAATGCGGGCTGACCACCAAACACATCGAAAGCCAGATCCGGGTCTTAAGCGGAGGTGAACAGGCAAAGGTCCGTCTGTGCAAGCTGGTAAACCGGGATACGAATCTCCTCCTTCTGGACGAGCCGACCAACCACCTGGATGTGGATGCCAAAGAAGCACTCAAAAAAGCGCTTCTGGAATACCGGGGAAGTCTCCTTCTGATCTGCCATGAACCGGAATTTTACCGGGATGTAGTATCGGAAGTCTGGGACTGCACCAAATGGACGACAAAGATTATCTAGCCTCTAAAAAGAAAAGATCCCTGCAGGAAGTCTCCGCCAGACCGGCGGATTCGATTCCTGCTGGGATCTTTTTTACATGTTCCATTTGTTCCGGTTATTCCCGGTTTACAATGCGCAAAATATGGATGGCGAGAAATCCGATCTCCTCGCTTTTTACCTCCATCTTCAACTCTTTTTCCATCCAGGCGCAGATCTTTTCCGCCGCCTCAAATTCGTTCGGATATTTCAGCTGCACGAATTCATTTAAATCAGCCTTGACCCTTTCCCCCTTCCGCGTCCGCACAAGCATATAATAAATATGGCTCATCATCCGGTTATAGGCAAGGGAGTCCGGTTCCAATTCGATCTGAAAATACTCCTCGATCATCTGGATTCCTTCGTTGATAATCCGGGTATTATCCAATGTCTCGGAGACCTTCTCATCGGTGCGGGCCGAGTGAATATGAAGGGAGATAAAACCGACCTCATCATCTGAAATCTCCGCACCGGTCATCTCCCGGATGATTTCCCGGCCTTTTAAGGCCACTTCATATTCTTTCTCGAACAGCACTTTGATATCTGGTGTAAACGGATTTGGAATCTGCTTTTTCTCTTCCGCCCGCTTTGCCGCCAGTGCGATGTGATCCGCCAGCGGAAGCAGGGAATCGTGGCTGACCTTCTCAAACACCTTCTCTGCCTCCTCCAGAATCCGCCCTGTGGCCTCAATATAGACCGGTTTGATACCGTTGACCACCTTCAGGGCAGATACCTGTTTCTTCCTGGTCACCAGAGTATAGACCTTTGCACTTTTCATCAACTTCGTCTCTTCACCCGGATGCTTTCCAAATCCGATCCCGTTTCCAAGTAAAATGATCTCCCGCTTCTTTTCCCGGTCCAGGGCAAGGATCGCATTATTATTTAATACTTTGATAATTCGATACATCTGACATAAGCTCCTTTACAATCAGCAGCTTACGATCTCCGCAATTTCCTCCTGTGCATTGACATGCCCGGATGCTTTCATAACTACCTCTTCTGCTTCCGTCAGTCCTGTAAAGACCGCAATGCAGGCTTCGGATTTCGCATGCTCTTTTATATATTGTATATCAAAAGCCATCAGTTTGTCTCCTTTTTTTACAGAATCTCCGTTATGTACAAACATTTCAAAGCCTTTTCCTTCCAGCTTTACTGTATCCACGCCGATATGAAGCAGGTATTCGATTCCATCTTCCGTTGTCAGTCCAATGGCATGGTTTGTTGGGAAGACAAAGCTCACCATACTGTCCTCCGGTGCATACACAACGCCTTCTTCCGGCATGACCATGTACCCGTCTCCCATCATTTTACCGGCAAAGGCTTCATCCGGGGTTTCCGTAATCGGAAAGGCCGTTCCGGTAAACGGAGAGCAAAGCACTTTTTCTGTTTTCTTTGGTCCCCTCTCTGCGTCAGTTTCGTCTATACCTTCTTTTTCCGGTTCCGTTGTTTCCACAACAGGAGCCGTATACTCTTCATCCGGGGCTGTCGCCAGATAATCTTCCAGATTCGACTTGACTACTGTTACAGATGGTCCATAAATAATCTGAATCCCCTGTCCCTTTTTCACAATGCCGGATGGTCCGGTCTGTTTTAGAATCTGATCGTTGACAAGCTCCGGTTTCACAACCGTACAGCGCAGTCTCGTCGCACAGCAGTCCACATCGGAAATATTTTTCTTTCCACCAAGTCCCTGGGTGATCAGAATGCTTCTCTCATCTCCGGCTGACTGGCCAGCTCCATCCTGCTGCTCCTGTTTTGCCTTGTAATCCGCCTTTGTATACAGCTTCGTCTCTGCATTATCATCTTCCCGTCCCGGTGTTTTCAGATTAAACTTCTGAATCAGGAAACGGAAAATCACATAATAAAGGATGAAATAAATGATGCCGGCCGGAATGATCCGGATCCAGTTCGTTTTTGCATTTCCCTGAAGAATACCGAAAATAAACAAGTCAATAAATCCGCCGGAGAAAGTAAGGCCCACCGCAATATTCAGGATGTGCGCCACCATATATGCGGAACCTGCCAGGAGAACCTGTACTCCAAAGAGCATCGGCGCTACGAACAGGAAAGAAAATTCCAGAGGCTCTGTGATACCTGTCAGCATACAGGTCAGAGCTGCGGAAAGGAGAAGACCTCCTGCCTGTTTTTTCTTTTCCGGTTTCGCGCACTGGTACATGGCAAGGGCTGCTCCCGGAAGTCCGAAAATCATGAAAATAAATTCTCCGGAGAAGTATCTTGTGGCATCTGCGCTGAAATGTACCGTACTCGGATCCGCAAGCTGAGCGAAGAAAATATTCTGTCCGCCCTGAACAAGCTGTCCTGCCACTTCCATGGTTCCGCCCACCGCTGTCTGCCAGAACGGCAGGTAAAATACATGGTGAAGTCCAAACGGAATCAACGCGCGTTTAATAATACCGAAAATCAATGTTCCAAAATATCCGGTTCCCGTTACCAGGCCTCCAAGTGCATAAATGCCATCCTGTACAAACGGCCAGACAAAGAACAGAAGGATTCCCACACCTACATAGACCAGGGTGGAAATAATCGGCACAAACCGGGACCCTCCGAAAAAGGACAGCGCATTTGGCAGTACAATCTTGTGAAATTTGTTATGAAGCGCCGCCACGCCAAGTCCTACAATAATACCTCCGAATACCCCCATCTGCAAGGTCTGGATTCCCAGCACACTTGCTACGGTACCACTGAGCACATCAGCAGAAACTGTGCCGTCCGCCAGAACCGTCCCGTCAATCTGCAGCATGGCATTAATCGTAACATTCATAACAAGGAATGCGATCATTGCGGAAAGTGCCGCTACTTCCTTTTCCTTTTTTGCCATACCTATGGCCACACCTACGGCGAAGATAATCGGCAGGTTGTCAAAGATCGCATTACCCGCCTTCATCATGATGGTAAACAACGCATTCAGAATCGTTCCATCTCCCAGGATTCCCGACAGATGATAAGTCTCAATCGTGGTCGCGTTGGTCAGAGAACTTCCTATTCCCAGCAGAAGTCCCGCAACCGGAAGAATCGCAATCGGAAGCATAAAGCTTCGTCCAATTCGTTGAAGGACACCAAAAATTTTGTCTTTCATGTGTTTCTCTCCTCTCATTTTTGCGACAGCGTTATTCCTAAAATAAAAAAGCATGAACTCTCCCCTTTGACACTTCGTCCGCTGTACGAAATGTATAAGGATAGTTCATGCCTGAAATTCAGTAACACGCTATCATATGCTTTTTTCTGATGACAGTATATAATATCTTCTTCGCCTGTGTCAATCTTTTTCTAAAATTTCTATAAAATTGCGAATTCTTTAATATACTTCCGTCCCAAACGGCATCAGCGCCAGCTTGGCAAGCTTAAAATGCTGCAATCCAAATGGAATGCCTATGATGGTAATGCAAAGCAACACTCCACATACACAGTGTTCTGCGGCAAGCAGCCATCCTGACACAAGGATCCAGATCACATTCAGGAGAAAGGATCCAGCCCCGCCTCCATACCGCACTTCTTTTCCAAACGGAAAAATACTCAGTCCCGCCATCTTAAAGCACTGGGTTCCTACTGGAATTCCAATGATGGTAATACACCAAAGACATCCTGTCAGGAACCAGCTCAGTCCACTTAGTCCGCCTCCCAAAAGAAACCACAGCGCATTTCCCAGACATCCCATGCTCTTTCCTCCTACTGTCTTTGGATATGATTCAGAAGCTTCTCCGTCATCTGGATGGTATCATCCACCTCTTCTCCCAGCGTCTGAAGCTTCGTCTGTACCAGATAGTCCGTAATCGGGTTATCAAACGCAAAATCTGCAAAGGTCAGAAAACCGCTGATCTCCAGTTGCAGCTGCGACGGCGCCTCTACTTTGCGAAGCATCTTTTGAAAATCTGTCAGCTTGATTCTTGCCTGCTCGATTAACCCTTCCACTTCATCAATTTTAGAATGCTTTACATAAGTGCTGATCAGGTTCCCTCCTAAAATGTCCAGTATCCCCCACTTTTTGGCACTGTTCAGCTTTTCTCTGACCAGATACAGGCTTTCAAGAGCCTGGATTCCTGCCTCCTCTGCACTTTTTAAGTCCTGCCTCATAACTGCATTTTCCATCCTGTTTTCCTCTCTTTCTTAATCTGTAACACTTCGTCTGCCATGATCCCACACAGCATTCTACTGCCTGGCAAGGAGTTCCTTTACAATAAAAAAAAGACTCCTATCATGACATTTGCCACAATAAAAGTCTTGCTATCTCATTTGCTACGGGTACCTCTCGATACCGGCTGACGATTACAAATCGACCTTCCGAAGAAGGTTTAAGCTACTCC
>CAJFMZ010000015.1 GCA_904393575.1 uncultured Sellimonas sp.
AATGAGCCGGACAGTACCATGCATGAGACCGGATGCTACAGCAGCCGGACGAAGCAGGTCATGAGGAAACTGGAAGAGCAGGTCCGGACTTTAAGTGAAAAGCTGGAGCGTACGCTTTTAATTGTGACGGCAGATCATGGGTTGGTGGATACACGAAATGTTTCTATTACCGACTATCCAGAGATCATGGACTGTCTGGTGCGGATGCCGTCTATCGAGCCGAGGGCGCTGAATCTCTTTGTAAAAGAAGAGAAAAAAGAACAGTTTGAGAAAGCGTTCCGGGACGCTTTCGGAGAGGAGTTTCTTCTGCTGACAAGGGAACAGGTACTGGAAAGAAAGCTTTTCGGCATTGGGACCGAACATCCGGATTTCCGGGAAATGCTTGGAGACTATCTGGCAGTCGGAACCGGGGATCTGACAATTTTCTCTACTAAAGAAGAGGCAGAAGAGATTAAGGGCGTACATGCGGGACTTCGAGAGGAAGAGATGAGGATTCCGCTGATTGTGGTGGAGAATATGTAGTATTGGCAGATAAAAGGATGAGAAAAATACAGAAAAGGACATCTTTCGGAAAATGGATTCCAGAGATCTCCTTTTCGTGGTGCGCCTGTGAAGGCGCATACAGCCGAAAAGCCTATCAGTCTGTGCGCGTCAACTATTGAAAACGCCGGATACGTGAATCGTATGTCCGGTGTTGTGAGAGGACGGCGGTTAGTCACCGCCTCCTACTCGTTTGCATATTGACAAAATCGGATTTTAATACTGTTTTTAAATAAAATTCGGCAAAACAAAAAAATGCCGAAAATAATAAAAAATACAGTGGAAGAGAGGCGGAACATGTATAAATCAATGAATATTCCTGACGATCAAATGATTGTTTCTCTGGAAGCATTACTAAAATCAGCGCTTTGCCCGAATGGCCGGAAATTCACATAAGTTATTTTACTGATGAACGGTTTGAACTTGGAATTCGTACAGTAGAGGAAGGAAAGAACCATTTTAGGATCTATGATATAGAAAAATGGTTGCTGCTACGGATTTTTACAGAGAAAAGATGGGAATTGAAGAGACGAAAGAGATTCTTAAAAATTATTTGGAGGTACTTGTGTGATAAATGTGGATTCGGCAAAATTCTTGTAATTTTTAGTATGAAGAGATAGAATAAAAGAACCAATCCATGTACTCTTTTATCAACTTTCAGGCAGGGTTTACCATGACGCTGAAACACTGGGTGGATACAGGATGTAGACTGAAAGAAGAAGAGGTGGCGGCGATTATCAGAAACTGTATGCCGGGGATTCTGACATAAGATTTACGGAATATGGAGGAAAAATGGATAGTGCTTATTGGAAGGAACAAAAGAAATATTTACAGCTGACAAGGAAGCATATGTGGAATGAAGATTATTTTGCCTTTCTCGTTCGGTCGGTATGGAAGCTGAAACCAGATGCAGACATTTTAGATCTGGGATGTGGATACGGGGATCTTTGTGAAAGGCTTCTGCCGCTGCTATCAGAGAAAAGTACATATACTGGAGTGGATTTCTGCAGGGAATTGCTTGAGGAAGGACGGAAACGACTTGGAGCAGATTCGGACCGGATACAGTTTATCGAAAGTGATATCAATGAATTTGTTCCTGAACGGACATTTGACGTTGTGATCTGTCAATCTTTCCTGCGGCATATTCCAAATGTGAAAAACATCCTGAAAAAGATGTGTGACTGTGCTTCCGAAGGTGGGATCGTCATTTGCATAGAGCCAGACCGGCGGATGGAGCACGCGGGGGTATATCAAGATAATCCTGAATACGATATGTTTGAATATGATGACTTCCTGAAAGAAAAATGGATGAACGAATTTCAGAAAGGGGAACGAGATTTTAGAGTCGGCATGAAGATTCCGATTTATATGGAACGGCTGGGACTGCAAAATGTTGGAGTACGGGTTAATGATTATGTTGAGTTTATCAGTCCTGGTCAGGACGGTGGGCAGTACATAGAACATCTGGAAGCATTTGGAGAAACAACGTCAGAAAACGATGGGAAACATTCTATCGTCTCAGCAAAGTGTCATCTGATTTCCTTCGGAAGAAAAAAATGATATAATCAAAGAATGAAGAGCAGAAGCAGGAGGAAGAAGCCATGCGTATATTTTTATGTGGAGGCGGAGATGGCAGACAGACAATGGAAGCCTGCCGGCGTCTGAACGATATCATTGATCACACGAGACCGATCCTGTACATCCCATTTGCAATGGAAAATGCGTATTTTGACAGTTGCTACGAATGGATTCAGGGTGAACTGAAAGAAGTGAAAGTGCCTGAGATTGAGATGGTTCGAAGCGCAGAGGAGCTGGCAGGGAAAGATCTGGGATGTTACAGTGCTCTTTTTATTGGTGGGGGAAATACATACAAACTATTAGGCGATTTGAAGCAAAGTGGAGGTTTTGATAGAATCAAAGAGTATATCGAACATGATGGAATTGTTTTTGGCGGAAGTGCAGGGGCAAATATTTTTGGCCGTGATATTGAAAGCTGTAAGGCCATGGATGAGAACAAGTTTGGGTTAAACGATACGAAGGGCTTTAATGTTTTAAAAGGATATTCGCTTTTTGCCCACTATACGAATGGAAGTTCCAGGTTGACAGAACAGGAAAATCAGAAACGGACGGAGAAATATACAGAAGCGTTGCTGCAGTTCTCCATGAACAGAGGTCCGGTCATTGCCCTGCCGGAAGAAGATACACTGTTCCTGAATGAAAATCGTATTGAAATTATCGGGGCCAGGCCGTATTTTTACTTTGAAGAGGGAGAAAAAAGGGAGATGATCCCTGAATAAATTTACATCAGCTGACAGGAGGTTAACAAGGCATGATCAAAGTTCGGTTTTATGATGAGGTGGACGATGCCCTCTTGAAATTTGCCGTTATTATTACCAGAAGTGATGGGAAATGGGTGTTTTGCAAGCATCGAAAGAGGGATACATACGAGGTGCCGGGAGGACACCGGGAAGCAGGAGAGTCCATAGAAGAAACAGCAAAAAGAGAGCTGTATGAGGAGACCGGTGCGGTGGATTTTGATATGGAGCCGGTCTGTATTTATTCGGTGGCTTCTGTGGATGATGAGGGAAAAGAAACAGAAGAGACATTTGGAATGCTGTATACGGCCAAAGTGCGGGAGTTTGAGCCGGAGCTGCACAGTGAGATAGAAAAGATTATCATTACCCAGGATCTGCCGGAGCATTGGACTTATCCGGAAATTCAGCCGGAGCTGATGAGGGAACTGGAAAGAAGAAAGGGGATCGAAACGAGTTGAGCAGAAAACGGAAGAAGACAGCAGAATTTCGATATTACCGAATGCCGGAGAGCAGGACGATTATAGCCCTGCTTGGAGAAAAGTGGCAGCAGAATTATGGACGGGATATTGACTATCTTCATTTCCATAACTTTCTCGAAATCGGATACTGTTATGAGGGCCGGGGAGAAGTGGTGCTTGGGACAAAATCATACCCGTTCCGGGGCAGGGAGTTTACGGTGATTCCGAAGAATTATCTGCATACGACGAACAGCGAACCAGACAATATCAGTACATGGGAGTATCTGTTTGTGGATGTGGAAAAGCTGCTTCGGAAAACGGTTATGGGCGTGCCGGCTTACGTGGATCAAATGCTTCTGGCCATCAACCAGAAGGCCGTGTTTGCAAAGGAAAAAGAGATGCCGTATCTGGCAGAGCTTGTGAAACGGATTCTGGATATTATGCGGGAAGGAAAGCCGTACTATCTGGAGGAGGCCGAAGGAATGATGCTTGCCTTCCTCTCAGAGATTGCAAGGAGAAACTCTGCGCAATTTGACCAGTCTGAGGGGGGAATCCGGGAAGAAGCCAGGATGAATAATCTGATTGACCGGTCTCTTGATTATATCAGCGATCACTATCATGAACGGATCAAGGTCAGTGATATCGCGGCGCAGATCCATATCAGTGAGACACATTTCAGAAGAGTGTTCTCTCAGTGCATGGGGATGAGTCCGCTGGAATATATTAATCTGGTGCGGATCCGCTCGGCTTGTGAATATTTGAGAAAGACGGATGAGCCAATTTCCTCGATCGCAGCAAAATGCGGATACTTTACAAGTTCTACATTTAACCGGAATTTTCAGAAGATCATGGGGATGGCGCCGGAAGAATGGAAAAAGCGACCGGAAAATTACGAACAGCAGATTCTACAGTTTAATGTTCGATCAGAGGAAGGATGGTAAGCCATGTACAATATAAGAATTACAGAGCAGGTAACAAGAAAGAAAAAGCCGGGTACCGGGGTGCTGAAAGTGCTGATGGTTGTTTTTGGAGTGATATTCATTTTGATGGGGATCGTATTTTCCAGAGGATTTATGCTTCCTGGATTTCTTCTGATCTGCCTTTATTTTCTGTTTGATCTGTTCAGCCAGAAAGAATACGAATACATTATGGAGGGAAATCAGTTTTCGATTGATGTGATTATGGGAAAACGGCATCGGAAACAGGCCCATGAACTGGACTTGAACAAACTGGAAGTGGTAGCGCCGAACTGGCACGAAAAGGTTGCGAAATACCGGATCAAAGGAGGAACAGAGCGGCTGCCGAAGTATGATTATACATCCTATGATGACGACATTCCGTATTATACCATGATCATTGGAGAAGGCAGGGAAAAGATCAAGATTTTGCTGGATCTGAATGAGGAAATGCTGAGAGCAATGAAGAATTTATTCCCGGACAAAGTCTTTTTTGCATAATTTCAAAGAAAACGCCGGAAAAATAAGATAAAAAAGCAAGACAATCATACAAAAATGGGGGTTCCTGGAGAAAAAACTCGTATGGAATCCCCTTCTTTTTTATACAAATTGAATAAGTTCATGTACCGATTGGACAAAAAAATAACGAAAACAGAGCGAAAACAGTGCGAAGGGCACAAAAATGGTCGAAAATGCATAATTTACATACGAATATGCAAACATTTATGGGGACTGTCTTGATATAATTACTTCAGAAGATGTTCGAAGAGAAAATACAAGACGGACAGAAACAGGAGGAGGTATTTATTTATGAAAAGGAAATTACTTTCAGTATTGCTGGTTGCAGCAATGACATTTTCGATGGCAGCCTGCGGAAGCGGCGGATCTGATAAAGGAGATGGCGGATCAGGATCTGGCTCAGGCGGAGATGAGCACACATTAACCGTATACGCATGGGATCCGGCATTCAACATTCCGGCGATCCAGGCAGCGGCAGATGACTACAAGGAAAATGTAGATTCTGATTTCAATCTGGAGATCGTTGAGCAGTCTGCTTCCGAGGACGTTGAGACAGCAATCACAACAGCCGGATCTTCAGGAGACTACTCCAACCTTCCTGACATCGTACTTTTCCAGGATCACTACATTCAGAGATATGTATCTGACTATCCGGATGCATGGACACCACTTGGAGATGTGGATATCAACTGGGATGATTTCGCAGCAGAGAAAGTTGCTTACTCCACTATCGACGGCGAGCATTACGGAGTGCCGGTAGACAATGGTACTGTTGTAGCTGCATACCGTACAGACCTTCTGGAGCAGGCAGGATACACCATCGATGATATGAAAGGGTGCACATGGGATAAGTTCATCGAAGTTGGTAAAGCTGTATATGAAAAGACAGGTAAATATCTGCTTTGCATGAACAGTGATGGAAACGACCTTCCGTACATTATGCTGCAGGCAGAGGGTGTATCCCAGTTTAAAGATGGTAAACCATACATCACAGAGAATAAAACACTCGTAACAATCGTTGAAAAACTCGTTGAGATGGCAAAAGAAAACGTACTTCTCATGCCAAACAGCTGGTCTGACTACACAGACAAAGCAATCCAGGGTGACCAGGTTGCAGGTGTTATGAACGGTAACTGGATTATCCCGACAATCGAAAAGGTTGATGCAAACAGCGGAAAATGGGAAATCACAACAATGCCGACACTGGAAGGCGGCGAGGGATATGCAAGTAACGGAGGATCTTCTCTGTACATCACATCCAACTGCCAGAACGTTGACCTTGCAAAAGACTTCCTTGCTTACACATTCGGCGGAAGTACAACAACATATGACAATGCTCTGAAAAAAGGCGGTGTAATTTCTACATACGCACCGGCAGCTGAGACAGAAGTATACAACGAAGGCGTAGAATACTTCAATAATCAGCCGATCTATGCAGACATCGTTGAAATGGGTACACACGTACAGACAGTTGAGCAGAGCGACTTCCACTATTCAGCACGTAACTACATCGGATCCGCAATCGTAAATATCATCAACGGTGCAGATACGATGGATGCACTGAAAGAAGCAGAAGATCAGTTGAACTTTGAAATGGGCAACTAATCTGCTGTTATCGTAAAGAGCAGAGATTATAATGACGAGGAGCGAGTAATCGTTCCTCGTCATTCAAAATAGTGAAAGGGAGGGGCTCTCGTGAAACCGAAGAAGAAAATGAACCTGCTGGCAAAACAGTCAGCATTCGGATGGGTATTTCTTGCTCCGGCGACAATCCTGATCGCAGTCATGGCTTTCTGGCCGATGATTCAGGCGTTCATCATGTCGCTTCAGACCGGTTCCAGTGCCAACATGCAGTGGTCGGATCCGATTTTCAACAACTATACCCGTATGTTCCAGGATAAACTGTTCCTCAGATCCGTAGGGAACACATTTCTGTATCTGATCATTCAGGTGCCAATCATGCTGATCCTTGCAATTCTGCTGGCACAGCTTTTGAACAACAAACATTTAAGATTAAAAGGATTTTTCCGTACATGTATATTCCTTCCATGTGCGACATCCCTTGTATCTTATTCCCTGATTTTTAAATCATTATTTGCAACAGATGGTCTGGTTAACTCGGTTCTTGTAAACCTTGGAATCCTGGAATCCAATTACAACTTCCTTGGAAATGCAGCCAGCGCAAAAGCGGTTATTATCATTGCCCTGATCTGGAGATGGACAGGATACAACATGGTATTCTATCTTGCAGGATTACAGAACATTGAATACTCCGTTTATGAAGCGGCAAAGATTGACGGTGCAAACGGATGGAAGACATTCTGGGGCATCACGGTTCCGCTTCTGAAACCAACGATCATCATGACATTTATTATGTCCATCAACGGAACACTGCAGTTGTTCGACGAGTCTGTCAACCTGACAAACGGTGGTCCGGCCAATGCGACAATCACAATGTCACATTACATTTACAATAACTCACTGGGACAGGGAGTTGCAAACTTTGGATATGCGACCGCAATGTCATTCTTCGTATTTATCATTGTTGCGATCCTTGCATTTATCAATATGAAAGTAGGTGATACGCGTGACTAAGAAAAAGAATAGAAGTATGATTCAGCGCAGGTTGATTCCTACCTACATATTTTTGATTATTGTAGCGTTCCTTTCCGTCTTCCCGTTCTACTGGATGATTTCGGCGGCAACGAATACTTCGTTCGAAGTCGCAAATGGAAAGCTTACGATTGGCGCACATTTTATTGAGAATTTCCAGAATCTTGTTAATGGAAACAATCTCTGGAGAGCGATGGGAAATTCCTTCCTGTATTCGATTTTGCAGACAGTTCTTGCGATTCTGATCTGCTCCCTTGCAGGATTTGGATTTGAGCTTTATCACGACAAGAAGAAGGACTTCCTGTTTTCCGTTATCCTTCTTGCCATGATGATTCCTCAGGTGGCGACGATGATCCCTCTGTTCAAACTGCTTTCTTCTGCAAAGCTTCTGAACTCGGCAGTAGGATTCATCCTTCCGTCTCTGTCGACGCCGTTTTTGATCATGATGTTCCGTCAGAATTCGCGTAACTTCCCTGTGGACGTTATGGAAGCTGCACGTATCGACGGACTCAGCGAGATTGGAATTTTCGTAAGAATGTATATGCCGATGATGAAAGCAACCTATGCTGCAGCAGCGGTTATTACCTTTATGAATGCATGGAATGCATACCTGTGGCCAAAGGTAATTATGACACAGCCGGAGGCACAGACCATGCCGATGTTGATTGCCAACCTTTCCGGTGGATATACAACAGATTATGGTGTGTTAATGGTGGGAGTTCTCTTCTGTTCCATTCCGACTATGATTGTCTTCTTCATACTTCAGAAGCAGTTTGCAGAAGGTATCACAGGAGCCGTAAAATAATAGACAGAGAGCCCGCATAGGAGCAGGAGTCTGCCGCAGATGCGGCGGACTCCTTTTTTAGAGGAGGAAATCATGAAAAAATTTGATTATGCTAATGTAAAGAATCCGGAATATTTTTGCGACGGGAGAGCGGAAGCCCATTCGGATCACGAATACTTTGTGTCAGAGATGGATATGGAGACAGGAAAGAGCGGGTTTCAGGAGAGTCTGAACGGGATCTGGAAATTCCATTATGCCAAAACCTATGAGTCTGCAGTTCCGGGATTTGAAAAAGAAGAGTACTGCTGTGCATCCTGGGACGATATCCGGGTGCCGGCACATATCCAGATGGAAGGATATGATGCGCCGCAGTATGCCAATACCCAGTATCCGTGGGAAGGACGGGAAGATATCCGTCCAGGAGAAATTCCGGAGCATTTTAATCCGGTGGCAAGCTATGTGAAATATTTTTCCGTGCCGGAACGGATGAAAGGAAAGAGAGTGTTCATTTCCTTCCAGGGCGCTGAGAGCGGACTGGCGGTATGGGTAAATGGAACATTCGTCGGATATAGTGAGGATACGTTCACTCCTTCGGATTTTGAGTTGACTGAGTATCTGAAAGACGGAGAAAATAAACTGGCAGTGCAGGTCTTCAAGTGGACAGCGGGAAGCTGGTGCGAGGACCAGGATTTCTACCGGTTTTCCGGACTGTACCGGGACGTTTATCTGTATACGGTGCCGGATGTACATATTCGTGATCTTCGGATCCGTGCGATTCCGGATGAAACCCTGAAAAAGGCACAGATGGAAATCTGTACACGTACCTGGGGAGAAGGGAAAGCCAGATTTGTCCTTTCTTATCATGGCGAGATCTGTGTAGATGAGGAAAAAGAACTGAATGGGGAAAATCAGTTTACATGGGAGATCAGCAGTCCGGTTCTCTGGAGCGCAGAAGATCCGCAGCTGTATGATCTGATGATTACTGTGACCGGAAAGGATGGCAGTGTTTCCGAACTGATTCCACAGAAGGTTGGATTCCGCCGGTTTGAGATGAAAGACCGGATGATGACATTGAATGGAAAGAGAATCGTATTTAAAGGCGCCAACCGTCACGAGTTCAGTTCTGTGAGCGGCCGCCATGTATCAGAGGAGGAGCTTCGGAAAGACCTCACAGTGATGAAACAGAATAACATCAATGCAATCCGTACCAGTCATTATCCGAACTCTTCTCTTGTATATAAGCTGTGCGATGAGTACGGATTTTATCTGATTGACGAGACCAATATGGAGACGCACGGAAGCTGGGATACAGCTCATGCGGACAAAGACTATGATTATATTGTGCCGAATGACAGACCGGAATGGCTGCCGCTTCTTCTGGACCGTGTCAATTCCATGTACCAGAGAGATAAAAATCATCCGTGTATTCTGATCTGGTCCTGCGGAAATGAATCCTACGGCGGTAAGGATATTTATGAAATGTCCCAGTTCTTCCGGAAAGAAGATCCGACCAGGCTGGTTCATTACGAAGGTGTGTTCCAGGACCGCCGGTACAATGATACAAGCGATATGGAAAGCCAGATGTATACTCCGGTGGAGAAGATCAAGGAGTTCCTCGCAAAGGACCGGAGCAAGCCGTTTATTTGCTGTGAGTATACCCACGCCATGGGCAATTCCTGTGGAGCCATGCATAAATACACGGATCTGACTGATACAGAACCGCTCTATCAGGGAGGATTTATCTGGGACTATATTGATCAGACCATTTATAAGAAAGACCGGTATGGCAATGAATTCCAAGCATATGGCGGAGATTTCGGAGAGAGGCCGACGGATTATAATTTCAGCGCCAACGGAATCGCCTACGGAGGAGACCGGGAGCCGTCCCCGAAGATGCAGGAAGTCAAGTTTAACTATCAGAATATTACGGCGGAAGTATCCAAAGAGCAGGTGAAAGTCATCAACAAAAATCTGTTCCTGAATACCAGTCACTATGACTGTGTTGTTCTTGTGGCAAGAAACGGCGAACAGATCCGTCAGGTATCGCTCGAAACGGATGTGGAGCCGCTGTCCGAGAAGCTGTATGACCTTCCGCTTCCGGAGGAAAGGATTCCGGGAGAATACACGATTACCGTTTCCTTCCGCCTGAAAAAAGATGAAATCTGGGCAAAGGCAGGACATGAAATGGCCTTTGGACAGTTTGTCTACAAAATAGAGGAAGAAAAGAAATGCTGCTGTCGTCCTGTGAAGATCATTCGCAGCAAGCACAATATCGGAGTCAGAGGGGATTCCTTTGAGGCGATGTTCTCCATTCTGGATGGAGGTCTGGTATCCTACCGGTATGCGGGAAAAGAGATGATAAAGGAAATTCCAAAACCGAATTTCTGGAGAGCGCCGGTCGACAACGATCAGGGAAATCAGATGCCGAAACGCTATGCTCAGTGGAAGATTGCGAGCATGTATGTGGGACACAAGGATTTCCGCGGCAGCGACTGCTGTAAAATCCTGGAGCCGGAGGTAGAAGAGGGAGATCACAGCGTGAAAGTGACCTACACCTATCTGATGCCGACAACCCCGGTCAGCCAGTGCAGACTTTCCTATGTGGTTTCCGGAGATGGAACTGTGCAGGTGACACTCTCCTATGACCCGGTGAAAGAGCTGGGCGACATGCCGGAATTTGGTGTCATGTTCAAACTGGATGCAGATTACGATCATGTGACCTGGTACGGCCTTGGACCGGAGGAAACCTATGCGGACCGGAAACGAGGAGCAAAGCTTGGCATTTACAGAAACCTTGTAAAAGAAAATATGGCAAGATACATTGTGCCGCAGGAATGCGGGGCAAAAGAAGAAGTCCGCTACGCGAAAATCACAGACCGGAGCGGAAGAGGCATGCTTTTTGAGATGGATGAAAAGAGCGGACCGATGATGTTCTCGGCTCTCCCGTATACACCGCATGAACTGGAAAACGCAAAACATCCGTATGAGCTTCCGCAGGTGCATTATACGGTTGTGCGTGCGGCGCTTGGACAGATGGGGATTGCAGGGGATGACAGCTGGATGTCCTTTACCCATCCGGAATACCTTTTAAATGCAGAAAACAAAATGGAATTTACATTCCGTTTCCGCGGAATTTAAGACAGGAGGCCGGACCATGTTAGGTGGAAGAATTCTCCATGGAGGAGATTACAATCCGGATCAGTGGCTGGACCACCCGGAGATTTTTGAAGAAGATGTAAAGCTGATGAAAGCCGCGCATGTCAACTGTGTCAGCCTGGGCATTTTTGCCTGGGCGGCACTGGAGCCGGAAGAGGGCGTCTATCAGCTGGACTGGATGGATCATATCATTACGAGACTTGAGCAGGAAGGAATCCAGGTGGTCCTGGCCACTCCTTCCGGGGCCATGCCGCACTGGCTGACACAGAAATATCCGGAAGTGATGCAGGTACAGGCGGACGGAAGACGCAATCTTCCGGGAAAGCGCCACAATTTCTGCTATACGTCTCCGGTCATGCGGCAGAAGATTACGGAGATGGACCGGGAGCTCGCAAAGAGATTCGGCAGGAGAAGCAATGTGATTCTTTGGCATATTTCCAACGAACTGGGCGGAAATTTTGCAGATTCGGTCTGTCACTGTGAGCTCTGTCAGGCGGCCTTCCGGAAATGGCTGAAGAAAAAATACGGAACACTGGACAATCTGAACCGTGCATGGTGGAATTACTTCTGGAGCCACACATACACAGACTGGGAACAGATCCACAGTCCGGTTCCGAACGGAGAGACGACGAGTACGGCCCTCTTCCTGGACTGGAGACGGTTTTCGACAGAGCAGATGAACGATTTTTACCAGTTGGAGGCACGCACAGTCAAAGAGTACTCGGACCTTCCGGCTACAACGAATTTTATGTACTTTTTCAAAGGTCTGGATTACAACCGGATGAAAAAGGGCGTAGATATCATTTCCTGGGATAATTATCCGTTCTGGCACAAAGAAAAGGATGAAGTCCCGACAGCAGTGAAGGCGGCGGCCAGTCACAGTCTGATGCGTTCCTTGAATCAGGCGCCGTTCCTGATGATGGAAAGTTCTCCTTCTGCAATCAGCTGGAGGCAGCACAATCCGCTGAAACGACCGGGCATGCATATGCTTTCAGGTATGCAGGCGCTGGCCCATGGATCCGATTCAGTTCAGTATTTTCAGTGGAGAAAAGGACGTGGAGGATTTGAAAAGTTCCACGGCGCAGTGATGGATCACAAAAACGGATCCAACACAAGAGTATTCCGCGATGTGGCAGAGCTAGGAGAAAGACTGGAAGGACTGGGAGAGCTTCTTTCCCACACCGTCAACCGGCCAAAGGCTGCGATTGTTTTTGACTGGGAAAACTGGTGGGCTCTGGAAGATACCCAGGGACCGAGACTGGATTTTAATTATGTGAAAACCATTCTTGCACACTACAGAACGTTCTGGGAACAGGGAATTGAGGCGGATCTGATTTCTATGGATGCGTCTTTAGAAGGATACCATCTGGTGACCGCTCCGCTGAACTATCTGTACAAGGATGGATATGCAAAGCGGGTACGGGAGTTCACAGCAGGCGGAGGCACCTTTGTGACCACCTGTTTCAGCGGAATGGTGGACGAGACGGATCTCTGTTTTACAGGGCATCATCCGCTGTACGATGTGCTTGGCATTGAGCAGGAAGAGATCGATGCGCCGTCTGAGGAATTTGAAAACCGGTTTACATATGAGGGAACCGTGTATCCGGCGCAGAATCTCTGCGAAATCGTACATGCTGCGGAAGATACGGAAGTGCTGGCTTCCTATGAGACAGACTTTTATGCGGGAGCTCCGGTGATTACCCGACATGCCTTCGGAAAAGGAAGGGCTTATTATCTGGCAGCGGAATCCGGTCTGGAATTTCTTCGTGATTTCTACCGGAAGCTGTTTGTAGAGACAGGACTGGAAAATGCGCTTAAAACAGAACTTCCGTATGGTGTGACTGTGACCGAGCGTCTCGGTGAAGATGGAAAACGGGTCATCTTTGTGATGAATTTCAAAAACGAGCCGGTTCGCATCGAAGGAACCGGAAGCTGGACGGATGCCGAGACAAAGGCAGCATATGATGGGACACTCCTGCTGGAGCCGTTTGAATGTAAAGTTCTGATCTGAGGAGAAATTCACAGCCCCATTTTAACGGGAAGGTGTTATAATAAGGGCAGAACAATTCATAGAAAGGGTGTGTACAGTATGACTCAGGAAACATTAAATTATGTAGTGGAAAAAACAAAAGAGCTGATGGCAGCTCCATCCTGCAGCCAGGAGGCAAAGGATGCGGCTCAGGCATGGCTTGATGCTGTCGGAACAGAGAAAGAGGCGGAAGAGACGAAAAAATACATCGCCGAACTGGAAGAAGACATCATGCCGCTGGACGGACTGATTGCGTTTGCAGAGTCGGAGATGGGCGCCAAGGTATTCGGAGCGGAAAAGACAAAAGAAGTGGCTGCTCACGGGAAAGAATTAAAAGCAGCAGGAAAACAGTACTGTGACTGCCCAGCATGCGCCGCTGTAGAAGCAATTCTGGCAAAAAAAGCAGAACTCTTATAAAAAAATACAGGAAATGGAAATCTCCAGCCACGCGGAAATGGCTGGAGATTTTTTTGCGCTTCTTGACACCTCAAGTTGTCTATTTTATGATAAAAGCAGATGAAAAGGAGTAAAAAAATGAGTGAAAAACAGTTGATGAGAAGACTGCGGAGAATCACGGCTGTGATTGTCCTGATCAGTATCGTCTTGCTGCTGGGAGGAGGATTCATTACATCTGCCCTTGGAAGGGTGCAGCAGGATACGATGAAGACTCAGATGACGGCGGAAGCAGAGGAATATAAGACGAATGTGCTCCGGAAGATGGATGCGGATATGCAGACGCTGCAAACACTGGCAAGTTTTTTTCAGTTCAGTTATACGATTAACGCAATCGATGAGGACGCCTTTGCGGAGGGACTCTACGAGTCTAACAATTTTATTCAGATGGGATATTTTACAAATCGTGGAGAGGGGATCCGGGTTACGATCAACCAGAACATTGAGAAAGATGTGCGGGTGGAGGACCTTGATGAACCCCTTCGAAAGATTGTGGAGGATGCCTGGGGAGGCGAAAGCAGTGTTTCGAGGATCTACTATGATACCAGTCTGAAAAAGAAAGTATTCGCATATGCGATTCCGATTTATGAAGGCAATGAATTGACGGGAGCACTTGTGGCAAATGATGAAATTGCGGCCTTTAGGGAGATTCTGGATGATAAAACCGCAATGAACGGATACGGCTATATTCATATGATCGGAAAGGAGGGAAACTTCCTGATCCGTTCCAAAAATAAAGTGGTGGACGAGGATCTGGACAGTATTTTTGAAGGAAATTATCTCTCGGATTATGAAAAAGACAGAATCCGCAAGGCAATGGATGCGGATGAAAGCGTATTCAGCGAATTCGTCTATGAAGGTGTGTCCTATGAAATTTATCTGGAACCGGTCGGCCTGAATGGATGGTATCTCTTCTGCGTGGATACCATGCAGGGGATCAATGCACCTATTTACCAGATGATCAAAGTGACGCGGATCATCTTTGTGGGAGTGCTGCTTCTGTGCATTTTCCTGCTGGTATATGGATATCGGATGATGCGGAAAAACCACAGGCAGCTGATCCGGTTTGCCTACTATGATTCTTTGACAGGCGCCTATAATACGGTCCGGTTTCTTCAGGAGATGAAAGATGCACTGGCAGGTCCGGAGCGGTACACGGTAGGTGTAATGAACATACATCAGTTCAAGTTTATCAATGAGATCTTTGGACGAAAACAGGCGGACAAGCTCCTTTGCCACATTAAGAACGTGCTGGCGGAAAGCCTGGAACCAGGAGAATTATTCTGTCGGGATTCCGGAGACGTGTTCTGGGTACTGCTCAAGGGACAGGATCAAACGGTGCTTCGTCAGAGACTGGAACAGATTATGGACAGCATCAGCCGGTTTGCCCTGAATCAGCATCACACATATCAGATTCTTCTTTACTGTGGCGCTGCCATCCGCAGAGACAACAGTACCGCGGAAATGATGATGACCCACGCGATGTTTGCGCTTCAGACGGCAAAGGGAAAGGACCGGAATAACGTCTGGTTCTACGATACAGAACTTCACAAACAGGAGACACTGCAGAACTACATCGAAAGCCATATGTATCAGGCTCTTCAGGATGGAGAATTTGCCATGTTCCTTCAGCCGAAAATCAACTTGAAGACAGGAAAGCTGGGAGGGGCTGAGGCGCTGGTCAGATGGTTGAAAAAGGATGGAGACATGATTTATCCAAACCAGTTTATTCCATTGTTTGAAAGCAACGGATTCTGTGCAAGGCTGGATATGTATATGGTGGAACAGGTTTGCAGGCGCATCCGGAAATGGATCGACGAGGGAATCGAACCGATTCCGATATCGGTCAATCAGTCCAAGCTCCTTTTCTATGAGGAAGACTATGTGGAAAGTCTGTGCAGGCTGATTGAAAAGTACCGGATTCCGGCAAGGCTGATTACACTGGAGATTCTGGAGGGGCTAGCCATTGGAAATGTGGAGGAATTAAACAACCGGATTTCCAGTCTTCAGGAAAAAGGCTTCCGAATCTCCATGGATGATTTTGGAAGCGGATATTCCTCCTTCAATACGTTGGGAAAACTGAAAATCGATGAATTGAAGCTGGACAGAGTTTTCCTCATTGAAATTACAAATGAGAAGGAAAACAGGCAGCGGATTATTATGGAACAGGTTGTGGACCTGACAAAACGACTGAAGATTTCGACAGTAGTAGAAGGTGTGGAAACAAGGGAAAATGAAGTGTTGATCCAGAGCTTTGGGTGTGATTACGGACAAGGATACTACTACAGCAGGCCGGTCAGCGCGGACGAATTTGAAGAGAAGTTTTTGAAAAAGGGTGATAGATTTTGGTAGAAAAAAGAGCAGGACAAGGGATGGCGCAGGATCAGGATCCGGTCTATGCTGTCCTGAATCAGTTTTTGGATTACGCGCTGACAAAAAAGGATGTGGACAAGGCAGCCTCCCTGGTCACAGAGGATTTCTACTTCCTGGGGGCTTCGAAAGCCGTGTTTGGGAAAGAAGAGTTCCGGAAACTCCTGGAACAGGAGAAACAGTATGTGGACAAGGCGGTGCTGTACCGGATCATAGAGTACCACAGCAAGCCGTGCGGCGATACCGCCTGGAGCTGTTTTGGCCAGGTTGTGCTGACTGTGGAAGGTGCGGCAAAGCCGGAGGAGGAATATGAAGCTAGGATGACGGCCAATGTGATTGCAGTGGATGGAACATACCGGATTTCAGTTCTTCATCGTACCATGCTAAAGAGCGTGACTCAGAGAGAAGAAAATTTCCCGTTCCGGATCATTACCACCCGTGTGGACAGACTGGACCAGGCGTCCAGGAGAGAACTTCTGAATCTTCTGTGTGAAACGATGCCAAATGGTATTATCGGAGGATATATGGAAGAGGGGTGGCCGGTCTATATTGTAAACGACACGTTTCTGGAATTGATTGGCTATACATACGAGGAGTTTATCAAAGAGACCGATGGGAATGTTTTGAACCGGATCTGGGAGGAAGACAGGAAGGAAGCGCTGGAGTCGGCAGAGAAGCAGTGCAGAGAAAAAGGCGAATATGAGATCGAATACCGGATGAGGAAAAAGGACGGAACTTTCCTCTGGGTCTTTGACCGGGGAAGGAGAATTACGACACAGGATGGCAAAGAGGCGGTCATCAGCCTGATTATTGACATTTCGGAAAATGTCAAAATGAAAAACAACCTCTTTGTGGAATCTGTGACGGATCCCCTCACCGGATTATACAACAGAAGAGGCGGAGAGATCATGGTGTCCCAGAGGCTGGAAAGCGGGGAACCTTACATTTTTTTGATGATGGACATTGACTGTTTTAAGGCGGTAAACGATATCTACGGTCACCATGAAGGAGATTGCGTATTGAAATATACAGCAGGGCGGCTGAAACACTTCTTCAGAAGGGACGATGTGATTATCCGGATGGGCGGAGATGAGTTCGTCATTTTTGTACACCCGTGTACGAGTATTTCCGCCATCGAGAATAAGCTCATGAAAATCAGTACAATCTACAAAGAAAAGATGAAAGAGTACTATCCGGCCAGCGGCTCTTCCCTTTCCTTTGGCGGAGTTTACTGCGACCGGCCAGTTTCTTTTGTAGAGCTTTATAAGAAAGCGGACCGGATCCTTTATGAAATCAAACAGAAGAAAAAGGGAGAGTTTCGGATTGAAGATTGGGGAACAAAGAAACAGCAGACACGACAGACAGGAGTTTAAGATATGTTTGGATATGTAACGGTCTGTGAACCGGAATTAAAAATGAAGGATTTTCGAACATACAGGTCTTACTACTGCGGACTCTGCCAGAGCCTGAAAGAAAAGTACGGGTTTTCCGGGCAGATGACGCTGACCTACGATATGACCTTTGCGATTATTCTTCTGACATCGCTGTATGAGTGCAGGATGCATACAGAGCAGCATCGCTGCAAGGCCCATCTGGTCAAAAAGCAGACGATGAGAAGAAATGAAATCACAGAATATGCGGCGGATATGAATCTTCTGCTGGCCTATTATCACCTGGAGGATGACTGGGCGGACGAGAAGAAGCCGGGGGCATTGGCGGCAAAGAGCCTGCTTCAGAGAAAAGCAAAAGGAATCAGCCACAGATATCCGAGGCAGAGCCGTATTTTTAAAAAGGCACTTGGGGCTATTCACAGGTGTGAAAGGGAAAACTGCAAGGATCTGGACCGTATTTCCGGCTATTTTGGGAAAATGATGGCGGAAATCCTTGTGTATCAAAAGGATGTATGGGAGAAAACACTGCGGAAGATCGGATTCTTTCTTGGGAAATTTATTTATCTGATGGATGCCTATGAAGATCTGGAGGAGGATCTGAAAAAAGGATGCTACAATCCGTTGGCCGACCTTTGGAAAGAGCCGGATTATGAAGAGAGAATCAAGAACATTCTCTGCATGATGATCGCAGAGTGCAGCGCAGAATTTGAGAAACTTCCATGCCTTTTGGATGTGGACATTTTGCGAAATATCCTGTATGATGGAGTGTGGAACCGTTATCGGTTGATTCAGATGAAAAAGAATAAAGGAAAGGAACAGGATCATGTCGAAGAATCCGTATGACGTTCTGGGGGTACCGCAGAACGCATCTGACGAAGAAGTAAAAAAAGCATATAGAGAATTAACACGTAAATATCATCCTGACGCCAATGTAAACAATCCGCTGGCTGATCTGGCCGAGGAGAAGTTTAAGGAAGTGCAGGAGGCTTACGATGAGATTATGAGAGAGCGCGCATCCGGCGGAAGTTCCGGAGGCTACTCTTACGGCGGAGGCTCTTCCTATGGCGGAGGATCCTACGGCGGGGACAGCAATGACGTGGAGATGCAGGCTGTCTTTAACTATATCAATAACAGACGTTACCGGGAAGCGTTAAACCTTCTGGACCGGATGCCAAACCGCACTGCCATGTGGTATTATGCAAGCGGAGCGGCCAATGCCGGAATCGGTAACCTGGTCGTGGCAAGGGAACATGCGGCCCAGGCTGTCAATATGGAGCCAAACAACGTACAGTACCGTCAGCTGTTAAATCAGATCGACTGGAACAGCCGGAGATATCAGAACAATCCGTACGGAGGCGGATACGGCGGCAATACATCCTGCGGCACCGGAAATATGTGCTGTGACCTGTGGCTTGCGGATACCTGCTGTGAATGTATGGGAGGAGATCTTTGTTCATGCATGTAAAAGGAAAGATGATGGCATTTTGCGGTCTCTTCCTGGCTCTCTCGGTTGTCTGCATGTCGCTGGGAAGCGTGATGGAAACCAATACATTGTTTCTGCTGGCGGCGGCCTCCTTTTTTGTGGGGATTGTTATCCGGGAGTTTGGAATGAGAGCAGGGGGTGCTTTTTACGTGGCGGATGTCCTTCTGGGACTTCTGATCGCCCCGAATAAGTTTTATGTCCTGTCCTTTGCGGCGATGGGGCTGTATATTGTGATCATTGAAGCGGCATGGCGAATGCTGGGACGGTCCCGCACCACACAGAGACAGTCCATCTTCTGGGCGGTCAAATACACGGCGTTCAATGTCATGTATATTCCGATGCTTGTCTTCTTTCAGGAACTGCTGCTTGGAGGGAAAAAACTGTCCCCTGTCATGACGGCAGGAATCTGGATTGCAGGGCAGATCGCACTGCTGATCTATGATCGTGCATATGATTATGTCCAGGCTCATATCTGGACGAAGATCAGAGGAAGAATGTTTTCATAAAAGGCTCGATACACAGGAATCAGTGTATCGAGCTTTTTTACGGAATTCTTGACCAGAATCCAGGCCGGCGTTACAATTTGACTAGTGTTAGTTTACAGATGAGGAGTTGCAAAAGATGTATATTGCGGATTTACATATCCACTCCAGATATTCCAGGGCCACCAGCAAGGACTGTACGCCGGAGCATCTGGATCTGTGGGCGAGGAGAAAAGGAATCCAGCTGGTCGGCAGCGGGGACTTTACCCATCCGGCCTGGCGGGAGGAACTAAAAGAAAAGCTGGAACAGGATGAAAACGGGCTTTATGTTCTGAAGGAAGAGTACCGGATCCACGAAGACTTTGTGCCGGATCACCAGATTCCCCGTTTTGTGATTACAGGAGAAATCAGTTCGATTTACAAACAGGGCGGAAGGGTCAGAAAGGTACACAGTCTCATTCTGCTCCCGGATCTTGAGAAGGCGGAGATCATCTCAAGGAAGCTGGAAGAGATCGGGAATATTCATTCGGATGGGAGACCCATCCTTGGTATCAGCTGTCATGATCTGCTGGAAATGATTCTGGAGCTCTGCCCGGAGGCGGTCTATGTGCCGGCCCATATCTGGACGCCTCATTTTTCTCTGTTCGGCGCATTTTCCGGATTTGACACTGTGGAGGAATGCTTCGGGGATCTGACGCCCCATATTCATGCGGTGGAGACCGGACTTTCCTCGGATCCTCCGATGAACTGGAGGGTATCTGCGCTGGATCGTTTCCAGCTGATTTCCAATTCAGACGCCCATTCTCCTGCAAAACTGGGGCGGGAGGCCAATCTGCTGGATACGGAGCTGTCCTATCAGGGGTTGAAAACGGCGATTGAGACTGGACAGGGGCTGGCGGGGACCATTGAGTTTTTCCCGGAAGAGGGAAAATATCATCTGGACGGTCATCGGAAATGCGGACTCTGCCTGACCCCGAAGGAGACGGAGCGGTATGGAGGTATCTGTCCGGTCTGCGGGCGGAAGATTACGATCGGAGTGTCCCACCGGATCGAGCAGCTCTCAGACCGGCCGGAGCACTATCAGAAGCCGGATGCAAAGCGGTTTGAAAGTCTCATTCCGCTGCCGGAGATTATCGGGGCGGCACTGGGACACAGCTCCGCCAGCAAAGGAGTACAGAGGCAGTATCAGGCGCTGACGGCGAAGCTTGGTGCGGAGTTCGAAATCCTGAGAAAGGTTCCAGTGGAGGATATCCGACTTGTCTCCGGCAGGCTGATTGCGGAGGGAGTCGAACGGCTGCGGGCCGGGAAGGTAGAGTGGAGTCCCGGATTCGACGGGGAATATGGAAAAGTACGGATCTTTGCAGAAGAAGAGCGGGAGGAACCGGAAGGCCAGATGGATTTCTTCGGGGCCCTCGGAATTACGGGCGGTCTGGAAAAAGACAAAGGAAAAGAGAAGAAACCAATGACGAAAAAGGCGGAGCCAATCGTTGCTTTGACACATATACAGGAAAAAGACAATGCCAAAGCCGATGTTCTCAACGAAGACCAGGAGCAGGCAGCCGGATCTCTGAAACGGAGAACGGCGGTGATTGCAGGGCCGGGGACCGGGAAGACCAGGACATTGATTTCCAGACTGCAGTTTCTCTTATATGACCGCAGGGTTCCTCCGGAGCACATCACGGCAGTGACCTTTACCAATCAGGCGGCCGGAGAGATGCGGGAACGGCTTCAAAAGGCATGCCAGAATCCGGAATGGCTTAAGTCGGTTCAGATCGGAACCTTTCATGCGCTCTGTCTGCGGTTCTTAAAGAAGATTGGAAAGAAGCCGGTGCTGGCGGATGAGGAGGACTTCAAAGATCTGGCAAAGGCTGTGATGGTGCAGTTTCAAATAGACGGGAAGACGGAAGACTTTCTGAAACAGGCAGAAGCATGGAAAACAAGACAGATTCTGAGAGAAACAGAATCCGAGAGCCGGCACCCGGATAGAGAAGCGGCATACAGGGCATATGAAGAGGAAAAGCAGAGCAGGGGATGGTATGAATTCGAAGATCTGCTTCTGGAAACCGTAAGGCTTTTCAAAGAACACCCGAAGGAGACGGACTGGAGAAGTCCCTTTGACTATCTTCTGATCGATGAGTTTCAGGATATCAGTCCGGTTCAGTACAGGCTGATGAAAGAATGGAATCAATACGGTTCCAGCCTGTTTGTAATCGGGGATCCGGATCAGGCAATCTACGGGTTCCGGGGATCCGATGCGCGGTGCTTTGAAACGTTGAAGCAGGAGTTTCCGGAGCTCTCTGTCATAAGACTTCGGGAAAACTACAGGAGTACTCCTCAGATTTTAGACAGTGCGCTTACCGTGATTTCTGGAAATCCGGGAGAAGAACGAAAACTTCATCCAAATCAGAAAGAGGGTGTTCCGGTGCGGATCCTCCATGCAGGAAGCGAGATGGCGGAGGCCATTGGGGCGGCAAAAGAGATCGGACGGATGGTCGGCGGGATCGGTATGCTGGAAGCGCAGAAATCCTCCGAAGAAAAAGAAAGGACGGTCAGAGGGTTCCATGAGATTGCCGTTCTGTACCGGACCCACAGGCAGGGAGAACTGCTGGAGACCTGCCTCAGGAAGGAGGGAATCCCATATCTTGTTGCGGGAAGAGAGTCTTTCCTGAAGGATGAAACAGTGCAAAACAGCGTTGCCTTTTTCCGGTATCTGCTGGATCAGGAACAGGAAGCGGCCAGGGAAAAGGGACAGCGTCTTTTTGTCGATGGAGAAGGGAATCCGCTGAGTGAAATGTTGTTTGAAGAAACAGCAGCAGTCTGGAAGGAACGGATGAGTGCCAAACGTCCGGCCGACCTGCTGGCAGAATGGATCCGGGAGATGGGAATGGAGAAGAACAAGGCCATGGAAAAGCTCTCCCAGACAGCGGTGTGCTATGCAACGATGGAAGAACTGGTGGACATGATCGAGCTTGGCGTGGAAAGTGACCTGAAACGGTGCGGGGAGAAACAGTATACTGCGGAGGCGGTAACCCTGATGACCCTCCATGGCTCCAAGGGACTGGAATTTCCGGCTGTCATCCTCTACGGGGCGGAGAAAGGGAAAATCCCGCTGGAAAGTGACTCTTATGAGACAGACCCGGAAGAGGAACGCAGGCTCCTCTATGTAGGAATGACAAGAGCCAGGGAGGAACTGATCCTGACGTCTGCGGGAGAGGAGAGCAGCTTTCTGGCAGAGCTTTCAGATGACCAGATCTGCCGGGAACAGACAGGAAAGAAAAAGCAAAAAGAGCAGTGGCATCAGATGAGTCTGTTTGAAGAATAAAAAGCGGAGGAGAATGGCGGCAATACCGTGCCATTCTCCTCCGCTTTTTTGTAAAACGATCAGTTCTCTTCGATTCGGAACTGCACCATTGTTCCGGCATGTTCGGTGATCCAGAAGTGTACGGCTCTCTTCATAAGCATGTCCTTTAATACCTTTGTATGCGGATGTTTGTATTTATTTTGATATCCGGCGCTGATGATCAAAATGAACTGTCCGCAGGAGAGTTCTTCATTATAGTTATGCATGGAACCATGATGAGGTACCTGGACGGTACCGACAAAAGGCATGTAGTCTGCCAGGTGGTCGGTCAGTTCTGGCCAGCTGTCTTTTGCGCCGGCATCATAGTCTCCAAGGAAGAGAAAGCCGTCCGGATAACCGTTTTGGCGACCGGACTGAGGATCGGACAGATCCGGCATGAAAAAGCGGTACGGCTGTACAGCACGTCCGCTTTCGGAACGTGGGCCGGAATACACTACAAGAGAATTGGAATTGAGACTTCCCGGTGCATATTTCTGATAGATCCGTTTAAGATCATCCCAGTCATAGGAGAAAATATCCGATGTCTCCAGGTAGGACTGGAGCGTCTTTTTGTCATAGCCATTCTTCTTCAGACCCCGGAAAAAAGACTTGCTTCTTTGTGCATTCTGAAAATTAAACGGGATAAAAGTCCAGTCCGACGGGATACCGGAGTCCAGGACCGTCAGCATTTCTCCGGAAGAAACAGAAGCAACATTCCCGCCCGGCCTGCGAGTGGAGTCCGGCGGCATAACGTAAAAGATATCCGGAGTCATCGTATCGTTCTGGAGTGTATAGTCCTGAACCGCTCCATAAGGATCCACAAGCAGTTTGGAAAGAAAGGCGGATTCCGCATTCTCCAGACGGGCGATAAGCCGTGTCAGAAGAATCTCCTCCTCCGTCAGAAACGGAAGATAAAGCCGTTCCACACAGCAGTGGGAGAGCAGATACGGGAGTCCGTTGATATGGTCTTCATGCAGATGAGAAATAAAGACCGCCTGAATCCGTTCCCGCGGCTCAAAGGTACAGGCAATCTGCTTTTCGACTGCGGATTTGCTTGTGGACGAGCCGCAGTCATAGACTATATTGACTCCGCTGTCAAACTGTTCGGTATAAAAGGCACCCTGTCCAACAGGTAAAAAACTTCTGATCATGTATGTACCTCCTGCATCATTCGTTCATCAGTTTCTGGTAGGAGCGTCCCCACGCCTCCATCGCATCCAGAATCGGCGCCATGGATTCTCCAAGCGGAGAAAGGGCGTACTCGACTCTCGGCGGCACTTCCGGATATACGGTTCTTGTGATGATGCCGTCTTCCTCCATGGCGCGGAGACTGTCGGTCAGCACCTTCTGGCTGACGCCTTCCAGATCCCTTCGAAGCTCGTTAAAGCGCCATGGACGCATGCGCAGATTTCGCAGAATCAAAAGTTTCCATTTGCTGCCGATCAACTGGACGGTCGTGGCAACCGGACAGGCCGGCATTTCTTCTTTTGTCATCATGATCGCTCACCTCTTCAATAGTTCTGATGAGAATATTATATCAGATTTGAATGTAACATGCCAGGCGGATCTGACAGTTATAAAAAAGTAACTAAGTAATAGATTTGTGCGTACTTTTTTTGATCTGATTCCGGAAGTACAATAAAACTGCAGACAGGAAAAGGTCTGACAGTCAAATGAAGGAGGAATACAACATGTCACTTACGAATCTGTTTGGATGGAGCAAAAAGATGGAGGAAACACCGGCGGCAGCATGTGGAACAGCGTGCGGAGCGGCAGACCAGCCGGAAGAGACACCGTCTGCTTGCGGTTCAGCCTGTGGAGCGGCTGACAAATAGGCGCAGGAAAGTCAAAGACAGAACAGCCTCCCCGCCCGGTCAGGACGGGGAGCGAAAGAAGATGAAATCCGGCCCAGGCCGGTTGACATAGAACAGCGGAAGAAAGAGAAAGGAGAGCCAGGATGAAACAATATTTTTCTTTTCAGTGGCATATCACGGATGAGTGTGACCAGAGGTGTAAGCATTGTTATATTTTTTCGGAAGACAACTGTAAAAAGCTGGATTCAATGACATGGGAGAAGATGAAGGAAACCTTTTATAACTGTATGGATTTCTGTGAAGTGTATGGACGTCTGCCGTATTTCTACATTACCGGAGGCGATCCGATCCTTCATCCGGACTTCTGGAAGCTTCTGGGACTGATGAAAGAGCACGGAATTCCCTTTACGATTCTTGGAAATCCGTTTCATCTCAACGATGAGAACTGCAAAAAGATGAAAGAGTACGGATGTGAGAAATACCAGCTCTCTCTGGATGGGATGCGGGAGACTCACGACTGGTTCCGCAAGCCGGGAAGCTTTGATACTACGCTGGAGAAGATTGGATGTATCAAGAGAGCGGGAATGCGTTCGGTCATTATGACAACGGTATCGGGGACAAATATCGATGAAATTCCGGATTTGATCGATACGGTTGTAGCCCACGGCGCGGATGTCTTTGCCTTTGCCAGATACTGCCCGACCAGTGAGGAAAAAGATGTGGGAATCGAGCCTTTGCGCTACCGGAAACTGTTGGAAGACTGTGACCGGAAATTCAAGGAGTATGAGGCTGCAGGATGCCATACCTATTTCAATAAAAAAGATCATCTCTGGACATTGTATGAGTATGAAACAGGGGAATTTCAGATTCCCAAGACGGCCAGAGAGGGAATGATTTACGGTGGATGCAACTGTGGAAACTGTCATCTGACCATCCTTCCGACCGGGGATCTCTATGCATGCCGCAGAGTGCAGAACAGTAAAGTGGGCAACGTCTTTACCGACCGGATCGCAGATGTCTGGATCTGTCAGATGGAGAAGTACCGGGACTATACCAGATTTGAAAAGTGTGCGAAGTGCGAACTGCTGGCTTGGTGCAGGGGATGCCCCGCCGTTGCAAGCGGACAGGATGGAAACTTTTATGCGGCGGACCCGCAGTGCTGGAAGGAGTAAAGAAAATGGATGCAGAAACATGTTTGAAGAAATTAGAATATGTCGGAGTGTTGGCATTTGCTACCGTGGATGGGGAAGGAAATCCGCAGGTCAGAAATATCAGTGCCATTCATTATGAGGCGGACGGACTTTATTTCTTTACGGCAAGAGGAAAGGACTTCTGCAAAGAACTGCTGGAAGACGGCAGAGTGCAAATCCTTGGCTATACGAAGTACAAAGAGATGATCCGGCTCTCCGCAAAGGCAAGGCCGGTGCCGGAAGAGAGCCAGAAGAAGTGGATCGATACGATTTTCCGGGAGCAGCCGTATCTTGCCAATGTCTATCCGGGAGACACCAGAGAGATTGGAATTGTGTTTGAAATCAAAGACGCCCGGATCGAATATTTTCATCTTGGCGTGCATCCGATTTTTCGGGAAACGTATGTGATTGGAAATGGAACAAAAAAGGAAAAGGGATACCGGATTACAGATCGATGCATCGGGTGCGGCACCTGTGCGGCTTCGTGTCCACAGAGCTGTATTGAGCCGGGGAATCCATACCGGATCCATCAGGAGCACTGCCTGCATTGTGGAAACTGTATGGAACATTGCCCGGTTTCGGCGGTAGAGAGAATATGAGGTGAGAAAAATGCTGTCAAAGTTATGGAAGGGAAAACCGGAGGAATCCGAAGAAGAAAAAACGGAGAAATTAAAACAGGCGCTTGCAGAAGCGGATGCCGTAATCATTGGAGCAGGAGCAGGGCTTTCCACTTCTGCGGGATTTGTCTATACAGGAGAACGGTTCCGGAACTATTTTGCCGATTTCGAGGAACGTTATGGATTTCATGATATGTATTCCGGGGGCTTCTACCCGTATGACACCCTGGAGGAACACTGGGCGTACTGGAGCCGTTATATCTGGATCAACCGTTACATGGACGCGCCGAAACCGGTGTATCAGGATCTGCTGGAGCTGGTGCGGGAAAAGGACTATTTTGTCCTGACCACCAATGTGGATCATTGCTTTCAGAAGGCCGGATTTGATAAACATCGTCTGTTTTATACTCAGGGGGACTATGGATTATTTCAGTGCAGTGTCCCTTGCCATAAGGATACCTATGACAACGAAGAAAGTATTCGGAAGATGCTGGCTGCACAGGGATTTCAGATTGGAGAGAAGGGGGAATTGTTTGTGCCGGACGGAGCTGTGGCGAAACGGCAGATCCCAGAGGATCTTGTCCCGTACTGTCCAAAGTGTAAAAAGCCGATGAGCATGAATCTGCGGGCAGATGATACGTTCGTGGAAGATGAAGGATGGCGCAGGGCGGCGGAACGGTATGCAGATTTCCTGCGCAGACATCAGAATGGAAACGTACTGTTCCTGGAACTTGGGGTTGGATACAATACGCCGGGAATCATCAAATATCCATTCTGGCAGAAGACCTATCAGAATCCGGAGGCTGTGTATGCCAGTGTGAACCTGGGGGAGGCCGCGGTGCCAGAAGATATTGGGGCGGTATTGGAAAAATTAAAGTGAAAAGCAGCAGATTCATTGGCAATTTGTTGCCGAGGTATATTTTGAACCAGATGCGATACTTATACTGCCATTTATCGTATCAATCGTGTCACAGGTGGTTAGAATAATGGATAGATGAAATATGCTTGTATTCATACGGACTGTGAAGGTATCAATTTGAAATTGTGTCATTATCGTGTCATAATTGACTCAGAAAATTTGACATGATTGACACGATTCGCTATAATAAAATCATCAATGACAATGAAAGGGATGGCGGCATGCTTTTTCGGGAAAGTGAGACCATAGAACTGAAAGAAGTTGTTGTGGATGAAATCAAAAAAGAAATTATTGCTTTTGCTAATTGTGATGGCGGAAAACTGTATATTGGCGTTCAGGATGACGGCACGGTAATTGGAGTGGACGATCCGGATGGTGTATCTTTGCAAATCAGCAATATGGTGCGGGATGCGATCAAGCCCGATGTAACGATGTTTCTGCACTATAAAACCATTGAAGAAAGTGGAAAAGAAATCGTTGCTGTGGATATTCAGCGAGGGACAGACCGCCCTTATTATCTTGCAAAGAAAGGAATGCGCCCGGAGGGCGTATATGTCAGGCAGGGTTATTCCTCGGTTCCGGCTACTGACACGGCGATTCGCCGTATGATCAAGGAAACGGATGGGGACCGTTTTGAAGCGATGCGCTCTCTGAATCAGGAACTTACATTTGAAGCAACAAAAAAGGAATTTGAGCTTCGGAACATAGAATTTGGCCCGCAGCAAATGCGTACTTTGAAGTTGGTCGATCAGGATAACCTTTACAGCAATTTGGGACTGCTTTTGTCCGATCAATGTATCCATACGATTAAGGCTGCTGTTTTTCAGGGAAAAGATCAGACAGTTTTTAAGGATCGTCGGGAATTCACCGGGTCACTGCTGCAGCAGATGAATGAAGTATATGATTTTATTGATTTCCGCAATCAGACCCATGCAACTATAAAAAAATTATTGAGAATTGATGTCAGGGACTATCCTGAAATCGCTGTCAGGGAAGCATTGTTGAATTTACTGGTTCATCGAGATTACTCCTTTAGTGCCAGCGCGCTTATCAGTATTTATGCTGACCGGCTTGAATTTGTGTCCATTGGAGGGTTGATGCCGGGAATTGACCTGGAAGACATCATGATTGGTATTTCCGTATGTCGAAATCAGGATCTTGCGAATGTATTCTACCGATTGCATTTAATTGAGGCTTATGGTACTGGAATAGGAAAAATAATGAAGGCATATGAGGGCATGGAGGAAAAACCTGTGATTGAAACTACGAAAAATGCCTTCAAGATCATACTGCCGAATGTTAATGCAAAAGACGAAAAGGACAGTAATCCAGCACTTTTTTCAGAACCGTTGATAAATGCTTTCGATGGTGTACCAATCAGTGCTAGAGAAGAAAAAGTATTGGAATACGTTCGGATACATGGAGCTGTTACAAGAAATGATGTAATCGGATTGCTGGGAGTGAGTTCATCTACTGCTGTTAGAATCCTGAAAAATCTGGTAAAAAACAACCTGTTAAAGCAGAACGGAAAAGCAAGAAGTACCAGTTATACCATTGTAAAATAATAAAACTACCTGCCAACCAGCCAATTGAGCAATCCAATCGGCTGGTTGTAGTTATGAGTAATGTCGCATTATACAAGCTCTTCGGTGCGCAATAAACATAACACGCCGGGAATCATCAAATATCCATTCTGGCAGAAGACCTATCAGAATCCGGAGGCTGTGTATGCCAGTGTGAACCTGGGGGAGGCCGCGGTGCCAGAA
>CAJFMZ010000016.1 GCA_904393575.1 uncultured Sellimonas sp.
TATGGACTATTTTCTAAACGAAGATGACCCTTTTGACGATGTATTTGGCGAAGAAGGTTTTTATATCTTTTAACCCTATCACCGTCTTAATGTCATGTCCGCCTCCCACGTTTACCTGATATTTATTTGATAAACGTGGGATTCTTTTTGACCTTCTAAAAAATCGTAATTTCCTATAAAGTAAAAAACGGCAGGCGCATCCCCCCCTCAACAGGATCGGGATGTGCCTGCCGTCCTTTTTACAGAGAAAATGTCTGGTATTCCTCTCCTTCCAGTGTTTTCCAGCGGAAGATGCCGTTTTCCAGAGTCATGTAGCTGTGATGACTGCCTTCCTTTGGCAGGGAGATGGATCCTGGATTGAGGTAGGTAAAGGTATCTGTCTTTGTACATGCCGGAACGTGCGTATGTCCATGAAGAAGGACATCTCCTGCCTGGAGAAGAGGCGGAGTCTGCAGATTATACTGGTGACCGTGAGTGACAAAAACCATCCGGTTCTGCTCGGAAATCAGACAGTAGTCTGCAAGGATTGGAAACGTCAGAACCATCTGATCCACTTCGCTGTCGCAGTTTCCCCGCACACAGAAGATGCGTGAGGAAAGTGGATTGATGAGTTCGATCACTTCCTTTGGAGCATAATCTTTCGGAAGGTCATTGCGTGGACCATGATAGAGGATATCTCCGAGAAGAACGAGCCGGTCAGCGCCTTCCCGTTCAAATGCCTCCAACATTTTTTTACAATAAAAAGCAGAGCCGTGGATATCGGATGCGATAAAATATTTCATATGTCTATTCCTCCTTTTTTCAAAGTGTATCACAGTCCCTGAAAATACTCAAGCTCTGCATTCAGGTGATTTGACAGGGAAAGCCTGCATCCGATATAATGATAGTCAGATCAAACTGTCCGTTGGACAGAAGAAAGGAATCAAAACAATGCGTGTAATAGCAGGTACAGCAAAACGTTTGCAACTAAAGACGATAGAAGGACTGGAAACGAGACCCACCACAGACCGGATCAAGGAGACCTTGTTTAATATGATCTCTATGGAACTTGCGGATTGCCGGTTTCTGGATCTGTTCAGCGGAAGCGGCGGAATCGGGATTGAGGCACTGAGCAGAGGAGCAGAAGTGGCTTATTTTGTAGAAAAGAATCCGAAGGCGGCATCCTGCATCCAGGAGAACCTGAGGCATACCAGACTGGCGGACCGGGCGGTTCTGATGAAGACGGATGTGCTTACCGCCCTGAAAAAACTGGAGGGGCAGCCGGCCTTTGATTTCATCTTTATGGATCCTCCTTACCAGGCAGGAGCGGAGTATGCCGTATTTGATTATCTGCGGAATTCCACCTTGGCAGATGAACGGACGCTCATCATTGTGGAGGCGGCTTTAAACACAGATTTTTCTTATCTGGAGGAGCTTGGATACGATATTATAAAAGAGAAAAAATATAAAACAAACAGGCATATTTTTGTCGAAAGACATTGAGTTCTTTCGTGGAACGTGATAGAATAACAAAGTAAATGACAGGATTTGTCGAAGTGAAGAAGGAGAGTGTAACTATGAGCAGCCGAATTGAGCAGATTATTGATGAAATTGAGGAATACATAGATAATTGTAAGTTCCAGCCATTATCCACAACGAAAATTATCGTAAACAAGGATCAGATCGATGAGTTGTTAAGAGAACTCAGAATGAAGACGCCGGAAGAGATCAAGCGTTATCAGAAGATCATCGATAATAAAGACGCAATCCTTGCAGACGCGCAGACAAAGGCAGACACGATGATTCAGGAAGCAAAGACAAAGACAGACGAGCTTGTCAGCGATCACGAAATTATGCAGCAGGCATATGCGCAGGCAAATGAGATTGTGGCGGCTGCCACAGAGCAGGCACAGCAGATTATTGACAATGCAACAGAAGATGCAAATCAGCTCCGTACAGGTGCTGTCAGATATGCAGACGACCTGATGGGCAAAGTGGAAACAATGATCGGACATGCCCTGGACAATTATACGACAAAATACGACAGCCTTGTGAATTCCCTTCAGGAATCCTATGATATGGTACGCGGTGACCGTGAGGAACTCCGGATTCAGGATGAGACGGAGACAGAGTTCGCTCAGGCCATGGACGAGTAATTATGTAATTTGAATATAGAGAAAAGCCAGCAGACTGGCTGCCGCAGCGGCAGCCAGTTTTTCTGTTATGTATGGACCAATTCGAAGTCCGCTTCCGGAAAGCATACTGTTTGTCTGGGCGGAAGCACAGAAGCCGCCAAAAGCACAAAGGCCCATAATCAGAGTATAACGTGTCTGAAAGGAACACGGAAGGGATTCCAGCATTTTGGTTCCATTTGTTATTTCCAGGAAGGACAGGAGCAGCATTCCGAGAAGCGTTCTGGAACAAGGAAGATGCAACAGCAGTTCAGTCAGCACGGAAAAAACAATGATATAACCGCCGATTTTCGTTATTGTCTCAAAGCCGTCCATAATGGAGAGATCCAGAACATCCAAAGAGAGGCGTCCGCTTTTTGAGGAGCGGATCGTGGAGTTCCGCTGGATGCATCTTCCATTGTAAAGTTTTCGAAATCCAAAGCTGAGAAGCAAAGGGACGAGGAAAAGGATGGACAGGGAGCAGAAAACAAGGGAGGGATCTCCCAGTGTCCGGCATACAACATATCCTGCTGTGAAGCCGGGACTGGTATTATTGCAGAAGGAAAGCAGGTACGCCCCTTCCTCCGGAGAAATCCGGTTGTCCCGTACCAGGTCCGCAGTTACTTTTGCTCCCATCGGATATCCGCACAAAAATCCGGCCAGTACCGCAAAGCATCCATTAGGACTGATTTGAAGGAACCGTCCCAGGACCGGATAGAATATGCGCGATATGTGAATGATCAGATTGGTACGCAGCATGACATTGACAATGATCAAAAAGGGGAGCAGTGTTGGGAGGACCGTGTCAAACCAGAGCAGCAGTCCACGGCTTGCCCCTTGAAAAACTTCTTCTGGAAAGATCAGCATAATCAAAAAAAGAAAAATCGTGAAAATGGCAAAAAAATAACGTTTCAAGAGAAATCCTTTGGTAAAAATATTCAATAAATTGTATGGGGATTCTGGTGATTTTAGAAGTGTTGTGCTATAATATTCTCAGATTTGGTAAAAAAAGAGAGAAAGGGAGAGAAACTATGGCAGTACTGGAAGAGTTAGAACCAAAAAAAGTATTTCAGATTTTCGAGGAGCTTTCTTCTGTTCCAAGAGGCACTTTCTATGACGAAAAGGTCAGCAACTGGTGTGCGGAATTTGCAAGAAAACGGAACCTGGAATACATACAGGATGAAGCCGGGAATGTGATTATCAAAAAGCCGGGAACACTGGGGTATGAAAATTCGGATCCCGTGATCATTCAGGGGCACATGGATATGGTCTGCGAGAAGGTAGAAGGCTCGGATCATGATTTTGAGAACGATCCCCTGGAGCTTTACATCGAAGACGGATATGTAAAAGCAAAAGGGACAACACTGGGAGGGGACGATGGAATCGCTATCGCCTACGCATTTGCCCTTCTTGACAGCGATGATATTCCGCATCCGCCTCTGGAAGTGATTGTGACAACGGACGAAGAGATCGGTATGGGCGGAGCAAACGCCATTGATATGTCCCAGATCAAAGGAAACATTTTGCTGAATATTGACGGAGAAGTAGAAGGAGTCATCCTGGCCGGATGTGCGGGCGGAGTCCTGGAGACATTAAAGATTCCGGCACAGAGAGAAGAAAAAAGTGGTACAGTGATGACAGTCCAAGTCAAAGGACTCCGCGGAGGACATTCTGGATCACAGATTCATGAGCAGCGTGGAAATGCCAACAAGATTCTTGGACGGATTTTAAATCATCTGGATCAGGAAACAGACATTGCACTTGTATCATTCAAGGGCGGTTCTAAGGATAATGTCATCGCCGGATCTTCGGAAGCAGTGATTATGGCGGCGGATCCGGAGAAGGCACAGGGGATTGTCAGGAATCTGGCGGCCGATATCAAGGCGGAATTCTCTTCAGATGAACCGGATCTTCAGATCCCGGTTACCCAGGAGGAAGGTACGGAGCAGGCACTCACCAAGGAATGTACGAAGAAAGTGATTTTTGCCCTTGTCTGCACGCCTTACGGGGTACAGGGACTCAGCAGAGATCTTCCAGGTGTCGTAGAGACTTCCCTGAATCTTGGAATTGTAAAGACGGAGGAAGACAGCATTGCCCTTATGTACTACCTGAGAAGCAGTGTGAATTCTCAGATGCAGGAGCTGAAATCCATCTTCCGCACCTGGGCGGAAATGCTGGGCGGTACTCACGAGGAGAGCGGAGAGTACCCGGCATGGATGTATCAGAAAGACTCCAAAATCCGTCCTCTGATGGCAGAAGCATACAAAGAAGTAACCGGAAAAGACGCGGAAATCTCTACAGTACATGCCGGACTGGAATGCGGCCTTCTCTCAGCCAAAAAGCCGGGGCTTGACTGCGTCTCATTTGGACCGGATATTCCGGATGTGCACTCTGTCAACGAAAGGCTTGACATTGCGTCTACAGAACGTGTCTGGGAGATGATCAAAAACGTACTTGCAAAACTGAAATAAAGTTACACGGACGCCGCGCTGATGCTTATCGGTACGGCGCCGTCTCATTCATGGAAATGGAAAAGGAGGATCCTATGGAATTACAAACTGTACTGGAAAAAAGAAGAAGCATTCGGAAATATCAGCAAAAACCAGTGGAGACAGATACTATCCGCAGTCTGATCGAGGCTGCCATTCTTGCTCCGTCCTGGAAAAATTCACAGGTTACAAGGTATTATGTCGCCCAGTCCCAGGAGGCGCTCCAGAAAGTCCGGGAGGCACTTCCGGAGTTCAACTGCAACAATACCAAAGATGCCCCGGTTCTCATTGTATCTACAATTGTCAGAGGACGCTCCGGGTATAACGCAGACGGCACTGCATCCAATGAACTGGAAGACGGCTGGGGATGTTACGACTGCGGTATGCAGAATATGAATCTGCTTTTAAAAGCAGCTGAACTCGGACTTGGCACTCTGGTCATGGGTATCCGGGATGCCGGAAAGTTAAAAGAGGCCTTTGACATACCGGAAGAAGAAACGGTGGTCAGTGTAATCGGCGTCGGATATCCGGATATTGATCCGGAGATGCCAAAGCGGAAAAGCGTAGATGAAATTGCGAAGTTCTATTAAATCCTATCATAGACAAAACTGCCGGATTGTAAAATGTCCGGCAGTTTTGTCATACTACAGACACATTTGACATAGTACTAGTCAAAAAGGAGTCATTCCTGGAAGATGGTACGACGCAGAGGATACATGCAGTTTCTGATCCTGGTCCTGCTTCTGATTTTTGAAGGGGCGGCCATTCCCAAACTTCAGTATGACGCATCTTATTTTTCCCTGGATGCTTCGATTCTTTCAAAAGATTTTTTTCGAAGTCACGAATTGACAGAAGATCTGATTTTGTATATGCGAAACGCAAAAGAACCGGGAAGAGCAGCCGGTATTTATCTTCTGGAGCAGAACTATCATTCTGAATATGAGTTTCCAGCCTATTCGGACCAGATCTTCCGAAGCCTGGAGACCCAATGGCAGTCCAGTCCTTCTTTTTCGCTTTGTATGGAAGCGTGCGAAAAGATCTGGTCAGACGTTGAGTACTTTCCTGTCATGTTCTGGAAAGAAGAGCCGGATCTGAAGGTCACATACGAGGACTCCTGGATGAATGAGAGGACTTACGGAGGAAAACGAGGCCATGAGGGGACCGATCTGATGGCATATGAAAACAAGAGAGGAATTTTTCCAGTTGTCAGCATGACGGATGGCACCGTTACAAGCAAAGGATGGCTCCCAAAGGGAGGATGGAGAATCGGCATTACGGCTCCCCACGGGGGATATTTTTATTATGCCCATCTGGATTCCTATGCGGATGTGGAAATCGGAGATGAGGTGGCAGCCGGAGAGATCCTTGGATATATGGGGGACAGCGGATACGGGGAAGAAGGGACGGTCGGAAACTTCCCGGTCCATCTGCATCTTGGTGTCTACTTGGAAGAGCCAAAGGAAATCAGTATCAATCCATACTGGATCCTGCGATATGCGGAAGATTCCAAACTTTTCTGTAGAAAAAACAGTTGAAGCATGGAGAATTTTTACGAGGTATGCTATACTGACTCTGTATGCGAAAGGAGAAAATATGGATTTACCAAAGGCATTTGAAGAAAAAATGAAGACCCTTCTGGGTGAAGAATTTGATGCATATACGGCATGTTATGAAGAGCCGCGCTACTACGGACTTCGTGTCAATACTTCCAAGATCAGCGTGGAAGAATTCAAAAAAATCTGTCCGTTTTCCATTACCCCGGTCCCGTGGATAGAAAACGGATTTTATTATGATGGGGAAAAGGAAAGTCCGGCCAGACATCCTTATTATTTTGCCGGACTTTACTATTTACAGGAGCCAAGCGCCATGACGCCTGCGGATCGTCTGGACATAACGCCTGGAGACAAGGTACTGGATGTCTGTGCTGCTCCGGGAGGAAAGGCAACGGAACTGGGGGCAAAGCTTCAGGGAGAAGGCGTTCTGATTGCAAATGATATCAGCAATTCCCGCGCCAAAGGACTCCTGAAAAATCTGGAACTGTTCGGAATCGGGAACGTACTTGTATTGAGTGAAGAACCCGGAAAACTGACCGGATATTTTCCGGAATATTTTGATAAGATTTTGATCGATGCACCTTGCTCCGGAGAAGGGATGTTCCGAAAGGACAAAAAGATGATGAAAGCCTGGGAAGAACATGGGCCGGAATTCTTTTCAAAGCTCCAGAGAAGTATTCTGACTCAGGCGGCGTCCATGCTGAAGATGGGAGGCATGCTGCTGTATTCTACCTGTACCTTTGACCCTCTGGAAAATGAGGGGAGCATTTCCTGGCTTTTAGAGCAGTTTCCGGAATTTGAAATTATGGATATTCGTCCGTATGAGGGCTTCAGTGAAGGACGTCCGGAATATGCTTCCATCCGTCAGGAGGAGTTCAGAAAAACGGTCCGGATCTTTCCACATCACATGAAGGGGGAAGGACATTATCTGGCCCTTCTGCGAAAGGGACATGCGGAACAGACGGTGATCCGGAAGACGGAAAAGAGAGGAAACAGACGTACGGGTTCCCAGGAGAAGCTTCCGGAAGATTTGAGATCCTTTTTAAAGCTTGTCCGCCGACCGTTCGATGCAGAGCGGTTTGATATCCGAAAAGACCGTGTGTACTATATGCCGGAGGATCTGCCGGATCTGACCGGAGTGCGCTTCCTGCGCAGCGGCCTGCTGGTCGGGGAACTAAAAAAAGGACGGTTTGAGCCGAGTCAGGCTCTGGCTATGAATCTGAAAAAAGAGGAATATGCGAACGTACTGGATTTTCCTCTTTCGGATGAACGGGTCATAAAATATCTGAAAGGGGAAACGATCCTGACAGATGATATGACCGGACCGAAGGAAAAAGGATGGTATCTGGTCTGTGTGGATGGATATCCTCTTGGATTTGGCAAGCTTTCCGGTGGAACGTTAAAGAATAAATATTTGCCGGGATGGAGATGGATGTCATCATGATGCGGCTGGATCGAATTCTGACGGAAATGGGAGCAGGCAGCCGTCAGGAAGTGAAAAAACAGATCCGGACAGGGCAGGTCCGTGTAAACGGTCAGACTGTCAGAAAACCGGAGACCAAGGTTGAAGAAACGTCGGCGGAAATCTGGTGTATGGGCACCTTGTACCGGTATGAACCGTTTGTCTACTATATGCTCCATAAGCCCTCCGGTGTCGTATCGGCTACGGAAGACGCAAGGGAACGGACCGTCCTGGATCTTCTGGAGAGCCCTGCAAGAACCGGTTTATTTCCGGTGGGACGTCTGGACAAAGATACAGAAGGACTGCTGCTTCTGACAAATGACGGAGAGCTGGCACATCGTCTGCTGTCGCCCAGAAAACATGTCGATAAAACATATGAAGCAGTGATCGACGGAATGGTAAATGATCAGGATGTGAAGCAGTTTTCCAGCGGAATGGATATTGGGGATGATACGCCGACACTTCCGGCAGTACTCTCCATTTTACATACAGATCCGGAACAGAAGCGGTCAAGGGTCTCCATTACCATCCAGGAAGGACGTTATCATCAGATCAAGCGGATGTTTGAAGCGGTCGGAAAGAAGGTTCTGTACCTGAAACGGATTCGTATGGGTCCTCTGGAACTGGACCCATCCCTGCCGAAAGGACAGGCACGCCGGCTGACAGAGGAGGAAATCCGGGCATTAACCGACAAAGCGGATAAAGGAGAATAAAATGCAGACAGATATCACTGAAAAAAAGAAAGCGGTCATATTTGATATGGATGGGACTCTGATTGATTCCATGTGGATCTGGCCGGATATCGATAATTACTATGTAAAGAAATATCATCTGGAACTTCCGGATGACTTTCACAGAGCTATTGAAGGAAAATCCTATCACGAGACAGCTCAGTATTTTCGGGATACGTTTGACATGTCTCTTTCTACCGAGGAGATTATGGACGAATGGACCAGTCTGGCCTATCAGCGATACACCCAGGAGGTTGCGCTGAAACCAGGAGCAGCGGAATTCCTGAAATACGGGAAGCAGAAGGGAATCCTCTTCGGAATTGCCACCAGTAACGGGCGGACTCTTGCGGAGGCAGCGCTCAGGTCACTGGGGATCGATCAGTATTTTACCTCTGTCAGAACCTCCGGAGAAGTCGGCGCCGGGAAACCATCTCCGGATATTTATCTGAAAGTTGCGGAAGATATGAAGGTTTCGCCGGAGCACTGTCTAGTCTTTGAAGATGTGCCCATGGGAATTCTGGCCGGGAAACGTGCCGGAATGCAGGTCTGTGCCGTGTATGACGAGTTTTCCCAGCCGCTGGATTTGGAAAAGAAGAAACTTGCCGATTACTATGTCCACGATTTTCGGGATGTAATGAAGGGAATAAAAGAGAGGATTACAGATGGAAAATAAATTTTTACCGGTTTCCAGAAGGGACATGGAGGACCGTGGATGGGATCAGGTGGACTTTGTCTACATCAGCGGAGACGCCTATGTGGACCACCCTTCCTTTGGACATGCTATTATTACGAGACTGCTGGAAGCCCACGGATATAAAGTTGGTATCATTGCCCAGCCGGACTGGAAGGACAGGGAAAGTGTCACGGTGTTTGGCGAGCCAAGGCTGGCCTTCCTGGTTTCGGCGGGAAATATGGACTCCATGGTCAATCACTACAGTGTTTCCAAAAAAAGAAGAAGCCATGATGCCTATACGCCGGGCGGCGTAATGGGGAAACGGCCGGATTACGCATGTGTGGTCTATGGCAATCTGATCCGCCAGACCTATAAACACACTCCGGTCATTCTGGGAGGAATTGAAGCCAGCCTCCGGCGGCTGGCCCATTATGATTACTGGTCTGACCGGCTGAAGCGTTCCGTGCTTCTGGATTCCGGAGCGGATCTGATTTCCTATGGGATGGGCGAACGTTCCATCGTGGAAATTGCAGATGCGCTGAATGCCGGTATTCAGGTATCAGATCTCACCTATATTGACGGCACCGTCTGCAAAGTCAAAAGCAGAGAAAGTGTGTATGATGCCGAGGAGCTTCCTTCCTTCTCCGAACTGCAAAAGGACAGGCTCCGTTATGCGGAAAGCTTTTATACACAGTACTGCAATACGGATCCATTTACGGCAAAGCGCCTGATCGAGCCTTATTCGGAGCATCTCTACGTAGTACAGAATCCTCCGGCCAGACCACTGTCCCAGACAGAAATGGATGATGTATATGCCCTGCCGTATATGAGAACCTATCACCCGATGTATGAAAAAGACGGCGGTATTCCGGCAATCTCGGAAGTAAAATTCAGCCTGATCAGCAACCGGGGATGCTTTGGAGCATGCAGCTTTTGTGCCCTGACCTTTCATCAGGGAAGAATCATACAGACGCGGAGTCACGAATCCCTCATTGAAGAAGCGAAACTTCTGACCGAGGAACCGGATTTTAAAGGATATATTCATGATGTGGGCGGACCGACGGCCAATTTCCGTCATCCGGCATGTGAAAAACAGCTGACATACGGAGCATGCAAAAACAGACAGTGCCTGTTTCCAAAGCCATGCAGGAATCTGAATGTGGATCATAAAGATTATCTGAAACTGCTGAGAAGTCTCCGGGAGATTCCAAAGGTTAAAAAAGTCTTTATCCGTTCTGGAATCCGGTTTGACTATGTGATGGCGGATCCGGACGATACTTTTATGAGGGAGCTCTGTGAGTACCATGTAAGCGGACAGTTGAAAGTTGCTCCGGAGCACATTGCGGATCCGGTTCTGCAAATGATGGGAAAACCGGAAAATTCTGTTTATCGTGCCTTTGCAGAGAAATATAAGAAGATCAATGAAGAGCTGGGGAAAAAGCAGTACCTGGTTCCATACCTGATGTCCTCCCATCCGGGATCCACCTTAAAAGAGGCCGTTGCCCTGGCAGAATATCTGAGAGATTTGGGGTATATGCCGGAACAGGTTCAGGATTTCTATCCGACACCGTCCACAATCTCCACCTGTATGTACTATACCGGTGTGGATCCGCGTACCATGAAGCCGGTTTATGTGCCGAAGTCGCCACATGAAAAGGCAATGCAAAGAGCACTGATTCAGTACCGGAATCCAAAAAACTATGAGCTGGTCATGGAAGCGCTGAAAAAGGCTGGAAGAGAGGATCTGATTGGTTTTGGAAAACACTGTCTGATCCGTCCAAGGCAGACCAGGGAAGACCGCTATTTCGCCAGAAAGCGTCAGGAGTCCAAAGAGGCAGGGACACGGAAAAAGAAGAAAACCATTCGACATACTCATCAGAAGAAGAAAAAGTAACGCAGGGAGGAATGCATATGAGAATTGCAGTTGTAACAGGAGCATCTTCCGGGATCGGAAGGGAGTTTGTTTCACAGATTCCCGCATTTTACAGACATCTGGATGAAATCTGGATCACGGCCAGAAGAGCCGAACGTCTGGAAGAAGTTAAAAAAGATGTGGAAGAAAGAACAGGCATTTATGTACGCGTATTTGCCGGCGATCTGGAGAAAGATCTGGTCTATAAGCAGATTCTGAACCGGCTGGAAAACCAAAATCCGGACGTCCGGATGCTGGTAAATGCGGCAGGTTTCGGTAAAATTGGTGAAGCCAAAGCGATTGCGGAGCATGATTTTTCTGCTCAGCTCCGGATGATCGATGTCAACTGCCGTGCCCTGACTAAGATGACGCTTCTTATTCTTCCCTATATGAAGACGGGAAGCAGGATACTGAATGTTTCAAGCGGGGCAAGCTTTTGTCCGCAGCCCGGATTTTGCGTGTATGCTGCGACAAAAGCTTATGTAACCAGTTTTTCGAGAGGGCTTTCTGAAGAAGTAAAAAAGAACGGCATTGTTGTCACGGCGGTCTGCCCGGGTCCGGTGGATACGGAATTCTTCGAAGTCTCCGGAACCAATAACAGCAAGGCGAAAGCAGCGGCGATGGTTACCGCAAAAGAGGTTGTCCGCACTGCACTTTTAGATGCACGGAGAAAAAAACCTGTTTCGGTTCATGGAACTCTGATGAAAGGAGCTCGGATTGCCGGCAAACTGATGCCGGAGGATGCCATTTTCTATGCCCTGGACAAATGGATGAGATAAAGGAGCTGTTATGAAGATTACAAAAGGAATGCCTGGATATATACAGAATCAGAAAAAGAAACGAATTCTGACTACCGTTCTGCTCTTTGGAATCAGTTTTGCCATTTTTCTGGCCGGATATCTGACGACACACACGAGAAACAATCTGCTTACCATTGTAGCTATTCTGGGATGCCTCCCGGCAGCCAGATCTGCTGTAGGTATGATCATGCTGCTGCCGTACCGTTCCTTGGAAGCGGAAAAGGTGACAGAGGTCGAACAGGTGGCTGCCGGAACATTATCCGCCTACGATATGGTACTGACCAGCTCGGAGAAAGTAATGCCTGTGGAGGCTCTTTTAATCTCCAGAAATCTGATCTGCGGATATGCATCCAGGACGAAAGTGCCTTTAAAAGAGACGGAACAGTACATTGTCAGGATATTAAAAGAAAATCACTACGATAAAGTGACGGTCAAAATATTCCCCGATTATTCTTCCTTTCTGAAACGGGCAGAGAGTATGGGGGAGAAGAGACAAAAATCAGAAACACAGCCGGACAGAGCGGCGGAAGAGATGCGCTGTCTGATTCTGACGGCTGCGGTATAGGAGAGTTCAATGCAGACAATCAGAATTGAAAAAAATGATGCCGGACAGAGGGCGGACAAATTTTTGGCAAAATATCTGTCTGAGGCCCCGAAAAGCTTTCTGTACAAAATGATGAGGAAGAAAAACATTACATTGAACAGGAAAAAGATGACCGGAAGCGAATCCCTGTCGGAAGGCGATCAGATCGAACTGTTTCTCGCCGATGAGACAATTGAAAAGTTCAGCAAAAGACAGGAGACGGCGTTTCGGAAGGAAAAGCTTCCATCCTGCAGGCTTTCGATCCTCTATGAAGATGAGGATGTGCTGTTTATCAATAAGCCATGCGGAATGCTTTCTCAGAAGGCTTCTCCCCAGGACATTTCTCTGGTGGAATATCTGACTGCGTATCTTCTGGAAGAAGGAGTCGTTACTCCGGAAGAGCTCCGGCGGTTTCGACCTTCTGTCTGCAACCGTCTGGATCGTAATACAAGCGGCATTGTCACAGCCGGCAAGAGCTTAAGGGGGCTTCAGGTGCTCAGTGAAATGCTGAAAGACCGCACAGTCAGAAAATATTACCGGACGATTGTATGCGGACAGATAAAAGAGCCGATCCGTGCCTGCGGATATCTGTGGAAAGATGAAAAGAAAAACAAAGTAACTGTAACCAGTCATCCAAAAGAGGGCAGTATGCCTATTGAAACAGAATACAAGCCGATCCGGACCGGAAGAAAGTATACGCTTTTGGAAGTGCATCTGATTACGGGACGGACACATCAGATCCGGGCACATCTGGCATCTCTTGGATATCCGGTGCTTGGCGATTACAAATATGGAAACCGGAAAGAAAATGACCGGATGAAAAAAGAGTTCGGACTGAAAAACCAGCTCCTGCATGCCTGCAGGATGGAGTTCCCGGACAGCACGAAACTGGAAAATCTGTCAGGCCTAGTCGTGACAGCACCCTTACCCTGGCAGTTTCAGAAGATCCAAAATGCCTGTATCTAGACAAAAAGGAGAAAAAATCGGAACATGGGAACCTGGACATCAAGAGGCCTGCGGGGGTCTGCCCTGGAGGACTATATCAATCATACAAACGAATACTATCGAACCAAAGGACTGGCGTTGATTCAGAAGATTCCGACACCGATTACGCCGGTACGAATTGACAAAGAGCAGCGCCATATCACCCTTGCGTATTTTGATCAGCGCAGTACTGTTGATTATATCGGCGCTGTACAGGGAATCCCGGTTTGCTTTGACGCAAAGGAATGTGCGGCCAGAACCTTTCCTCTCCAGAATGTGCATCAGCATCAGGTAGAATTTATGGAAGAGTTTGAACGCCAGGGCGGAATTGCATTCCTTCTGATCCTCTATACCGGTTCAGAGAACCTTTACTATATGAGGTTCCGGGAATTGAAGGAATTTTGGTCACGCATGGAAGCAGGCGGGAGAAAGAGTATCCGCTATGAGGAACTGGACCCGGAGTTTTTCTTTCCACTGAAAAATGGATATCTGGTTCCATATCTGGAAGAGATACAGAAAGATCTTGACAAAAGAGAGTAAGATTTTTATAATATTCGTTGTAATTTCAGTTTAACATGGTAGCATGATAAAGTGAATAAAGAGAAAAAGAGAAAGAGTGGATAGGAAATGAGACAAAAGATTTTACATACACCTGAGGGTGTGCGGGACATTTACAAAGTAGAATGCCGGAAAAAGCTGGCGCTGCAGGAGAAGCTGCATCATGTTCTGCATCTTTACGGCTATCATGATATACAGACGCCGACTTTTGAATATTTTGACGTCTTTCGAAAAGAAATCGGAAGTATTTCCGTAAAGGAATTATATAAATTTTTTGACAGAGAGGGAAATATCCTTGCCCTCCGGCCGGATATTACGCCTTCTGTCGCAAGAGCCGCCTCGGCTCTGTACGAAATCGAAGAAATGCCTATGAGGCTTTGCTATATAGGAAACACCTTTATCAACCATTCCCGCTATCAGGGAAGACTCCGCGAAAATACCCAGCTTGGAGCGGAATTTATCGGGGTAGATTCCAAGGACGCGGATGCAGAGATGCTGGCTATGGTGGTGGACTGCTTAAGACAGTCCGGTCTGGAAAATTTCCAGATCAGTATTGGAAATGTAGGCTTCCTTCACAGTCTGATGAAAGAGGCAAAGCTGCCGGCCGAGTACGAAGAACATCTCAGAGAACTGATTTCAAACCGGAATTATTACGGGATGACGGAACTTCTGGATGAGGCGGATGTTAAACCGGAAATGAAAGAACTGTTTGGCCATCTCCAGGAGCTGGTCGGCGGCCCGGAGGTTCTTGACAAGGCCATGGAGATTGCACCGAACGAACTTGCAAAGCGCTCCATCAAGCGTCTGAAAGATACCTATGAGATTCTCAAAGCTTATACCGTACAGAAATACATCACCTTTGATCTGAGTATGAGCGGCGCATATGGATACTATACCGGCGTGATTTTCCGGGCGTATACTTTCGGTACCGGCGATGCTGTCGTAAAGGGAGGACGCTACAACCATCTGATGGAAAAGTTCGGGAAACGTGCGCCTTCCATCGGATTTGCCGTCATTATTGATGAGCTGATGAATGCCCTTGCAAGACAGCATGTGCAGATTTCTTATGAAGAAAATGCAGCAATCATCGTCTATGTGGATTCTCAGCGCAGACAGGCTGTCAGTCTTGCAAAAGAATTTCGTGCAAGACAAAACAGCACAGAGCTCTTCTGTAAAAAGTCCAAAGAAACACTGGATTACTACATTCAGTATGGAAAGAAAAATCAGGCGGAGACGCTTCTCTACCTGCCGGAAAACGGAGAGATCGAGATGATCAATCTCAAGACCGGAGAGAGAAAGACGGTCGGTCAGAAAAAAGAAGAGCAAAAGCAGGAAGAATCGATAAAGGAGGAAGAGCAGTCATGAGATATCTGACGTTTGCCCTCTGTAAAGGGCGCCTTGCAAAACAGACGCTGGAGCTTTTGGAACAGCTTGGAATTACCTGTGAAGAGATGAAGGATAAATCTTCCCGCAAGCTGATCTTTGTCAATGAGGAGTTGAAACTGAAATTTTTCCTTGCCAAAGGTCCGGATGTGCCTACGTATGTAGAATACGGAGCTGCAGATATCGGGGTAGCCGGAAAGGATGTGATTCTGGAAGAAGACAGGAAGGTACATGAAGTGCTGGATCTGAAGTTCGGCGCCTGCCGGATGTGTGTCTGCGGACCGGAAAGCGCAAGAGAGCTTCTCGGTCATCGGGAAGTGATCCGTGCTGCCACCAAATATCCAAATATAGCAAAAGATTATTTTTTCAACCAAAAGCATCAGACAGTGGAAATTATCAAACTGAACGGCTCGATCGAGCTGGCGCCGATTGTCGGCCTTTCAGAAGTGATTGTAGATATAGTGGAAACCGGTACGACACTGCGGGAAAACGGGCTGAAAGTCCTGGAGGAAGTCTGCCCGCTCTCGGCGAGAATGATTGTCAATCCGGTCAGTATGAGAATGGAAAATGACAGAATCCGGCAGCTGATCACCGGACTGAAAGAAATTTTAAAGTAAAGGCGGGGAGAACGATGAGAATTCAGACATTGACAGAAGAGACCAGACAGAATCTACTGAAAGACCTGTTAAAGAGAAGTCCGGACAGTTATGGAGAATATGAAGAACGGGTCAGCGCGATTCTGAAAAACGTAAAAGAAAACGGAGATAAAGCCCTTTTTGATTATACAGAACAGTTTGATCATGTACATCTCACAAAAGAAACGATCCGGGTTACCGAATCCGAGATCAAAGAAGCATATGAAAAGACAGATGCAAAACTGGTCGAAGTAATCAGAAAAGCACTGAACAATATTAAAAGCTATCATGAAAAGCAAAAACAGTACAGTTGGTTTGACAGTAAGCCTGACGGAACGATTCTTGGTCAGAAGGTTACCCCTCTGAAACGCGTAGGGGTCTATGTGCCTGGCGGAAAAGCGGTCTATCCGTCCTCAGTGCTGATGAATGTGATTCCGGCAAAGATTGCAGGCGTAGAGGAAATCGTCATGGTGACTCCGCCTGGAAAAGATGGAACGGTGAGTCCACATACTCTGGTGGCCGCTAAGGAAGCAGGAGTGGATGTCATATACAAGGTTGGGGGCGCACAGGCGGTTGCTGCTCTTGCGTACGGAACAGAAAGTATTCCGAAAACGGATAAAATCGTAGGACCTGGAAATATTTATGTTGCACTTGCAAAGAAGGCTGTTTATGGATATGTCAGCATTGACTCTGTGGCAGGTCCTTCCGAAATTCTCGTCATCGCTGATGAAACGGCAAATCCGAGATATGTGGCGGCGGATCTTCTGTCCCAGGCGGAACACGATGAGCTTGCTTCCGCCATTTTAGTGACAACAAGCCGGGAACTTGCGCAGAAGGTATCCGATGAGGTGGATGGATTTTTAAAGGAGCTGTCCCGTGCGGAGATTATCCGGAAGTCCCTGGACAATTATGGCTACATCCTTGTGGCAGAGACTCTGGAGGAAGCGATTGAGACTGCCAACGAAATTGCAAGCGAACATCTGGAAATTCTGACGAAGAATCCATTTGACGTTATGACAAAAATCCGGAATGCAGGTGCGATTTTCCTGGGAGAATACGCAAGTGAGCCACTTGGAGACTATTTTGCAGGTCCGAACCACATTCTCCCGACGAATGGAACGGCCAAATTTTTCTCGCCTCTTTCCGTCGATGATTTTATCAAAAAGTCCAGTATTATCGCTTATTCGAAAGATGCACTGGAAAAGATTCACGAGGATATTGAGTACTTTGCCCAGGCCGAGCAGCTGACAGCCCATGCCAATTCCATCAAAGTACGTTTTGAAAATAAGGAGGAATAACATGCCGGAACGGATTGCCATTTGTCAGAGAAAGACAAAAGAAACGGAAATCACGGTACGCCTGAATCTGGACGGAACCGGAAAAGCAGAGATACAGACCGGAATTGGCTTTTTTGACCATATGCTGGAGGGCTTTGCCAGACATGGGCTGTTTGATCTGGAAATCCATGTGCAGGGGGATCTGCAGGTGGATACGCATCATACGATAGAAGATACCGGCATTGTAATCGGTAAAGCCATTGCCGAGGCGGCAGGAGATAAAAGGGGAATCCGCCGTTTTGGATTTTTCCTTCTCCCGATGGATGAAACACTGGCTCTGGCGGCGATTGATCTGTCCGGACGCCCGTTTTTGAAATATCAGGCATCGTTTACCACAGAAAAAATCGGACAGATGGACACAGAAATGATCCGGGAATTTTTCTATGCAGTGTCTTACAGCGCCATGATGAATCTGCATCTGAAAATCCTGGATGAAGGAAATAATCATCATATGGCGGAAGCACTGTTCAAAAGTTTTGGAAAGGCACTCCGAATGGCTGTTTCTCTGGAACCGGGCATGACGGAAGTATGGTCTACAAAAGGAAGCTTATAACAGAAAGGAACGAAAACAGATGAGTTATAAAAGAATCATTCCCTGTCTGTTTATCTGGCAGGGGAAGGCAGTGAAATGGTTCGACGACCAGGAAGTGCTCTCGGAAGACGCAGTATCTCTCGCAAAGCATTACAGTGATGCAGGAGCCGATGAGCTTCTGGTTTTTGACCTGTCCGATTCCGATGAAGAACATGAAGAATCCATCGGAATCTTGAAAAAAATCACAAAATCTGCCGGGATTCCTGTGTCGGCAGGAGGCAATATCCGGCGGCTGGAAGATGTGAAGAAAATACTTTATACAGGTGCGAAACGTGTCATTTTGAACTTTTCGAAATCAGAATCAGTCAAAATGGTGGAAGAGGCATCGAAGCGATTTGGAAAAGAGAAGATCGCGGTTTCTTTAAATGATTTTGACACCCTTTTTAAGCAGCAGCACCTGATCGAAAACTACAGCGGGGAAATCATTTTCATGCACAGACTGGATATGAATTCCGTAGTGACACTGACGGAAATCCCTTATGTCATTCTGACAGATACTATGGAGGAATCTGAAATTTTCCGCATTCTGAAAAGCCCTGGGACAAGGGGAATTTCCGGAAAATTTGTCAGTGATGTCAAACAGGATTTCCACAGCTTTAAAGAGGAATGCCGCAAGTGTGGTATTCAGATGACTTCCTTCGAAAGCATACTGGATTTTTCCGAGTTCAAGCTGAATTCAGACGGGCTGATTCCTGTTATTGCACAGAACTATAAGACCGGGGAGGTCCTGATGCTGGCCTATATGAATGAAGAAGCCTTTGAACGGACTGTAAAGACCGGGAAAATGACCTATTTCAGCCGCAGCAGACAGTGCCTTTGGACAAAGGGAGAGACTTCCGGACATTTCCAGTATGTCAAATCCTTGACGATTGACTGTGATAAAGATACTCTGCTTGCAAAAGTAGAACAGATCGGTGCAGCCTGTCATACCGGAAATCCGACCTGCTTTTTTGAGACGATTGCCGGCACAGACTACGATGAGACAAATCCGCTTCAGATTTTTGAAACAGTGTACCATACCATCCTGAACCGGAAACAGAATCCGAAAGAAGGATCCTATACCAACTATCTTTTCGATAAAGGAATCGACAAGATTCTCAAGAAAGTGGGAGAAGAAGCGGCAGAAGTGATTATTGCTGCCAAAAATCCAAATGTGGAAGAACTCAAATATGAACTCTGCGATTTCCTCTATCATGCCATGGTGCTGATGGTAGAACGGGGACTTGACTGGGACGATATTACCCAGGAATTATCTGACAGGCACTGACATAATTTCCAAAGACAGGGTATATAGTAATCATATATCCTGTCTTTTTTAGACGGTTTATGGAGGTGTACGGATATTGAGTACTGACCGGGAAAGAAAAAGAGAAGAAGCGATCGAACAGATGAAGGATCAGGAACGGCTTCAAAGAGAAGAGCTGTTTTCGGCACCCGCCGTCCATCCAAGATACCGATTTGCATATGAAAGCATTTATCAGGAACAAAAGGAACCGCGCAGCGGGACTCTGGGGCTTCGGATCTTCATCAGTATTCTTTTGTTTGCGGGGTTTCTTGCCCTGGATGAAAGGGAACTGCCTTCCTTTCTGCCGGAGCAGACAGCGGTTCTTCGGCAGATCCAGTCACCGTTTTCCTTTCCCTCAGGGAAACAGTTTGACCTGATGCACATTTTGTAGTATAGTTATTGGAGAAATTTTCATGAAACGAGGAACTATACAGATGATTAGAGCAGTGTACCCAGGCAGTTTTGATCCGGTTACCTTTGGACATCTGGACATCATCACAAGGGCTGCAAAAGTAGTGGATGAACTGATTATCGGAGTTCTTGTAAACCAGAAAAAAACTCCGCTTTTTACCATGGAGGAACGTCTGCAGCTTTTACAGGAAGTGACAAAAGATTTCCAGAATGTAACTGTAAAGGCATTTGAGGGACTGACGGTCGAATTTGCGAAACAGAATCATGCGCGGCTGATTATCCGCGGACTGCGGGCTGTCACAGATTTTGAATATGAGATGCAGCTGGCGCAGATCAACCACAGCGTAGACAATGAAATCGACACCATGTTCTTTACCACCAGTCTGGAATATGCCTTTTTAAGTTCTACACTGGTAAAAGAGTTTGCTTATTACGGTTCTGATACGGCACGGTATGTGCCAAAGGCTGTGTCAGAAGCACTCAAGGCCAAATTCCCAGATGCTGGAAGTACGTTAAAAAAATAGAAAAGTCAGGTGAAAAAATGAAGATATGGATTGCAGGGGCGGCCGGACAGCTTGGATGTGCCCTCAATGATATGGCGCCGATACATCAGGCGGACGCTGAAATACTCAATACAGACATTGAAGAGGTCGATGTGACCGATTTAAATCAGGTTCTTAAGTTTGCTTTGGAGGAAAAGCCGGACGTAATTTTTGACTGTGCCGCAGTTACGGATGTGGGAGTCTGTGAAAAATCACCGGAATTCGCCTATAAGGTCAATGCGATCGGCGCGAGAAATCTCGCCATCGCAACCTCAAAAATCGGGGCAAGGATTCTTCTTCTGTCTACAGACGATGTATTTAACGGAATCCGACAGGTTCCGTATCACGAATTTGATGAGACGGATCCCATGACCGTCTATGGCCGAAGCAAACTTGCCGGAGAGAATTATGTCAAGGAATTTGCCCACGATCATTTTATCATCCGGAGCAACTGGGTGTTTGGACGGGGCAGCGACAAAAATTTTGTCAATCAGATACTCAAAGCAGTTGAAACAAAAACAGAGCTCCATATTTCCGATGATCAGTATGGCTCGCCGACAAGTGCCAATGCGCTTGCCGCGTTTATGCTTCATCTGATCAATACGGAAGAATACGGTACCTACCATGTTACATGCAGCGGTGTATGCAACCGGTATGAATTTGCAAAAGAGATTGTGCGTCTGGCCGGGAAAGAAGTCAATATCATTCCGGTGCCTACGCGAAAGGCCGAATACTGTTCTGCAAGGCCTACCTTTACCGTGCTTGACAATTTCCTGATCAATGTCCTTGGATTTCATAAGATGCCTACCTGGATTGATGCACTGGAAGAATATATCGAGCAGGAGTACAAAAGATAAACGAAAACGTCAGGAGTAATTATGCACTTTACATTTTCAGAGCTCATATGGCTGATACTGATCTACTCTTTCATGGGGTGGTTCGTAGAAACGATTGTTGGAACGATCCGGAAAAAGAAATTTGTCAACCGTGGATTTTCCTCAGGCCCTTTCTGTTTTATTTACGGGACTGCTGCGATCGTTATGATCCTTACGATGGAAGATCTGGAGAACAGTCCATTTTTCCTGTTTCTTGGATGTATGATGATTGCCACGATGATTGAGTGGTTTGCGGGTAAGATTCTGGAACGAATGAATCAGCAGAAATGGTGGGATTACTCAAACAAAAAGTGGAACTTTGACGGTTATATCTGTCTGCAGTACAGTGTTCTGTGGGGACTGCTCGGCATGCTGGCAGTCAAGTTTGGCGACGAACAGTTTACTCGTCTGTTTCATCTGATTCCAAAGCCCATTGGAAACATTCTGATTATCGTTGCGGTAGTCGGCATTATTGTCGACATGTCCGTTTCTTCGGCAGCCGCGCTCCATATTGGAAAACCTGCCAGGGCCGCTGTGCGCTGGAACCGGAAAGTGACAGCTGCTACGAGCCGATTTACCTCTCTGATCGTAGGACATGTAGAACGAAGGATGGAAAAGGCCTATCCTTTGATTCTGAATGCGGGAGAAGCCGTACAGAAAGAGGGACATTTTGCAGAAGGATGCGGATTTTACAAAATATTCTGGCTCTTTGTCATCGGTTCGCTGCTTGGCGATCTGGTGGAAACTCTGTTTTGCAGGGTGACAGCCGGAGTCTGGATGAGCAGGAGCAGTCTGGTATGGGGACCATTCAGTATTATCTGGGGGATGGCCATTGTAGCAGCAACCATTCTCCTCCACAAGGACAGAGAGAAGCCGGACCGGTATATTTTTCTGATCGGCACCTTTCTTGGAGGTGGCTATGAATATTTGTGCAGTGTCTTTTCTGAACTGTTCTTTGGGAAAGTCTTTTGGGATTATAGCGAAATTCCATTTAATCTGGGCGGCAGAATCAATCTGCTTTACTGCTTTTTCTGGGGAATCGCAGCCGTAGTATGGATCAAGATTCTGTATCCACGCCTTTCCGATCTGATTGAGAAGATCCCAAAGCTTACAGGATATATTGTCACATGGATTCTGATTGTGTTCATGACGGTGAACATGCTTGTTTCAGCGGCCGCTCTGGTAAGATATGATCAAAGATCCAAGGGAGTGAAGGCGGATAATGCGGTAGAACGGTTGATCGATCGTCATTTTAATGATGAAAGAATGGCGAAAATATATCCAAATGCAAAATCTACCGGGTAATTGAGAGAATCTCAGCGGTATCTGAGCAAATCTGAAGGAATAATTGTATGGATGACGAAATACATTTAGATAAACAGGGGGAAGCAGCATGCAAAGATTTACCAGGAATACATATGAATTTGTCAAGCAGGGGCTGTTACAGATCCAGGATGAAATCACAAAAGGAGAGCGTGTCTGTGCCAACAGGGCATTAAAAGGGATCATTGGCACTCTGGCACCAAATCGCGAGGCTCTTTTGGGCTATGCATATGTGCGTGTCCGGAATAAAGTCGGTTCCAAATATGGAAACACGGACCGACGTGCGGAAATTATCGCTGAGAAAGTTCAAATGCTGATGGAAGCCTTCTGGTCACGTCCGACACACTATGTACTGGATACAGATCAGTATGGCGCAAAGTACATTAATATCTCCAGCGATGCGGACATGTCTTTAGAGGATGCGGTCCGCTTTGCAGAGATGGACGGAATCGTCATGATACATGACCTGAACCTTGGCAAGGGATTTCAGCGCTATTATCTGGATACAGAGCGAAACCGTGAAATATTAAAACATTACGAAACACGGGAAGAAGAGATTTCCGAGCGGGAGGCATTCCGCAAAAAGGCATATGCCAAATTTCAGATGTGGTGGATGTTCACCCACGGCATTACGTTGGATGAGCTTTCCAAAGCGGCAGAAGAATGGAGAAAGAAACGGGAAGAAGATGCAAATTATAAAGGGAATCTGGAAGACTATCTTTTGGAAAAAGGATTCCACGATCTGATTTATCCGTGCTTTAAGGAGTTTCTGGAGACAGAATACACGGATCAGGAGTTTATGAAATATCTTCTGGACCCACAGGATCATAAAACATATGAAGAAGATGAGCTGCTGCAGGAAAAAGAGCAGCATTCCTAAAATATGATGAAGTACAATTTACACGAGAGGAAGGTGCGCACTTGAACCTTTTAGTCATAGACGGACAGGGCGGAGGGCTGGGACGCCAGATAGTAAGTGCAGTCAAGGACCGGTACCCGGATATAGAAATTATAGCAGTCGGAGCAAACAGTGCGGCTACAAACGCAATGCTTCGTGCCGGAGCTTCCCAGGCGGCAACCGGTGAGAATTCCGTCATCGTAGCGTGTCGGAAGGCAGATGTAATCATGGGACCAGTAGGAATCGTTATCGCTGATTCCATGCTCGGAGAGATCACTCCTGCCATGGCAAGGGCTGTCGGACAAAGCTCCGCAAAGCGGATACTGATTCCGGTCAACCTGTGCGACAATATCATTGTCGGCGTTACGGACCTCTCCATGACGAAAAATGTTCAGAATGCAGTAGATATTCTTGGTACACTGACAGACTAAAATATCCGGCAGGAAGCCGGAAGGATCGGCAGAAGCGGATCTGTACCATGGAATAATATCTGAAACATTCAGATATTATTAAGATGAACAGGATCATCGAATCATATCATGGATAAATGAGAAGATATAGAAATTTTGA